>CAKKRM010000168.1 GCA_919902735.1 Anaerolineales bacterium
TGATTCACCCACTTTTTGAACCAGTTTCTACCGTATAGTTGGCGAAGGTATTGCTAAAACACTCGGCAGCAACGTCCGCCTTCGGCGCAACTCCTCCCCCGTAGCGGACTGTAATATCACCCCCTTGTGGGGCTCCCGCACCGCCACCAGCCGCGCTTGTCGAAGAGTTCTACATTTCCGCTGTAATAGTACAGACACAATATTCTCCTAGAATACAAGGACTTGGTCTGCTTCGAGCGTCCAATCACCCAGCAAATCCATGTTTCCCATTTTCACGCCTTCAGTCAAATCATCCAGCCCGAGACCTCGGGTTTCAGAGCAAGACCCTCAGGTAGCAACTTCGCCACGCTTTGCTATAGATTTGATCATGCGTTCGATATTGTAATAACCATCAGGCGTCTTTTGTCCGTTGCGAGCGCAAAACACGCCATCAGCCATCAGGAACATTTTGACTTGCACGCCTTCGCGCTTGACCAGATTGAGCGCCAGCCTCAAAGCATTATATGGACGTTCGTTTCCATAAGGAGCGTCATTTATTACAAGCAAATACTTTTTTGTTATTTCCATACGGCTTCTCCTCAAAACAACTTTACAACTCACCTTTGAAAGCCTTATCTAAAACACTCGGTAACAATGCATCCAACTCCTCCCCGTAGCGGACTGTACCTCCCACAGCGACGCGCCACTACCATTCCTCCTCCAAATACGACAGACAAACGCTTTATTGACATTCATACTTTCAATGTCGTATTTGGGGGAGGTGCCGAAGGCGGAGGGGGCTGCTCTCACAACTCTCCCTTAAACGCCCTATCCAGCACGGACGGTAACAACGTCCGCCTTCGGCGCAATTCCTCCCCCGCAGCGGGCTGTGACTCCCGCACCGCCACCAGCCGCACTTGAACTTTCGTGTCGATTGTCTCTTGTCTCATAAAAAATCTCAATTCCATGTTCTCCCCCAAATCCGACAGCACTACCGTCGTATTTGGGGGAGATGTCCGAAGGACAGAGGGGGACTAAAGCTCTCCCTTAAACGCCCTATCCAGCACGGACGGTAACAACGCGCCCAATTCCTCCCCCGTAGCGGACTGTACCTCCCGCAGCGATATCATCCCCTTGTGGGACGCCAACCGCGCATGGACGTTATCGAGATACGCCACGATACGCCGCTGTTCGTCGAGTCTTTCATTTACAGCCAACATTAACTTCACCGCTGATTCTCCAGCGCATACATAATGGCAAGTATAACGCCTTCAATATTATTCATTACATCGTTATTCCAAAAGCGGATCACTTTGTAGCCTTACGATTCAAGATATTTAGTTCTTTCCGTATCGTATTCTTCCTGCTCCAAATGCTGACTTCCATCCAGTTCGATGATGAGTTTCTTTTCGATGCATACAAAATCAGGAATGTATTTTCCAATGGCATGTTGCCTTCTAAAATTGACTCCCAACTGATCGTTGCGAATTCTTGACCAAAGTTTGCGCTCGGCGGGTGTAGGTTCTTTTCGCAGTTCGATGGCATAGGATCTGGTTTTAGGGTTGCTTCTGGGCGGGCGCGGCATTTCTTCCCCTCCTAACCTCCCCAATTGCGACGAAGAGCACGTCGAAATTGGGGAGGGACTGTTGCTTTTGAAATCAAAAATTTAGCTGTACTTTCGGTGTTCATAAAAAATCTCAATTCCATGTTCTCCCCCAAATTCGACAGCACTATCGTCGTATTTGGGGGAGATGTCCGAAGGACAGAGGGGGCTAAAGCTCTCCCTTAAACGCCCTATCCAGCACGGACGGTAACAACGCGGACAACTCCTCCCCCGTAGCGGACTGTAACTCCCGCAGCGCCACCAGCCGCACTTGACCTTTCATGTCGATTGTCTCTTGTCTCATAAATACTCTCAATTCCATGTTCTCCCCCAAATCCGACAGCACTATCGTCGTATTTGGGGGAGATGTCCGAAGGACAGAGGGGGCTACAACTCTCCCTTGAACGCCCTATCCAGCACGGACGGTAACAGCGCGTCCAATTCCTCCCCCGTAGCGGACTGTAACTCCCGCAGCACGTTGACCGTCACCATCACTTTCTCACCTTCTTTACATTCTTCACAGGCTTATCTCCCTTGGACTTCTCCTCATATTTCACTTTGTTTCGATTATTCAGCCAAGTTAGAACACCCAAAACCGAACCCACGAAAGTTAGTATAAAACCAGCAATCCATTTCCAGTCAAATGTTTGAACTCTTTGAACAAAATTTACCTTTACATCAATATTAGACTGATAGGATTCTACTTCGCGCCAATATTCCTGATTATCATATTTTACAAGCCTATAAATCGCGATGGTTAGTCCTTGTACACCAACCTTTTTTGCAGTCACATACCATTCCCATTTTGTGGTATCTGTTCCACTAATAGGCTGTTCTGCACTTGCATGAATTAGTTGAATATTGAACGCATCCTGATTTTCAGCCAGCAGAATTGCTCTCATACGTGGTGTAATCTCGATAGTTGCTGTAAAAACAGGTTGATCTGTTTGAGTGATTTGCTTACCTAAGCTTTCCTCTGCTTCTGATGGATTTAGCAAAAGTTCAATAGTAACCGTATCTCCTAAATTCATGACTTTTGGTGCATTGTAAGCAATGCTTGCCTGCATATTTTGTTTAAGGAGTTGATCAATCTCCATAAACTGATCCATAATCGACAACTGATTATTCGGTGATGGGATGACAGCTACTGGCGTAGATTGGGCTTGTGCAGTAAACACTGAAGTTAGCGCAGTCAGGTCTGATGCACTTACAGTTGCAGAGTAGTCATGTATATTTTGAGCAGCAACCAGAGTTAGGTATGTTGATGCGCTTACAGTTGCAGATTGCTGTGCTTTTTTAGAATTTTGGACTGCACCATAAATAATTACAAAACCTGCTATGACTAGAGAAAATAAAGCTATTGCAAATTTCTTGAGTTGGCTATTTTGCTTCAACATAATTACCTCTAATACAACTCTCCCTTAAACGCCCTATCCAGCACGGACGGTAACAACGCGGACAATTCCTCCCCCGTAGCGGACTGTAACTCCCGCACCGCCACCAGCCGCGCTTGGACGACACTTATGCTATTCATCATGCAAGCCATAGATCGCTAAACCTGGTTCTGAATTCATCAATGGTTTCTTCAAATCGAGTAAATCCCTCATTTCTCATCAGCCGTGCAAAGCCAATACTTTTTTCTGTCCCAGATATTGCCGACCAGTAATACTGGATCATCCCTTCAGCATTGCGTTCTTGCATCCGCATAATAGTTAGTCGAACACCTTGCTTAAGTTTGTTTGAAGCAGTAGACGAGTTAAGCACGGGATCGAACACTCGCTCATGAAGGAATTGCATTATTTCTTGTTCTCTTGTCATTACAACTCTCCTTTGAATGCCCTATCCAGCACGGACGGTAATAACGCGGACAACTCCTCCTCCGTAGAGGACTACGCACCACAAATTCACACTAAAGGGCGAGAGCGGCGTTTGGTATAATACCACCATTATAAAAGGAGATAAGAGAATAATGAAACCCCTGCTGTTCCTTGTCGCAGATTATGCAAATATTACAGGCGAAGGAAAGTTGAATGTCATGGGAATATTCAACAGTATTAGCTCTTTCAACTTCCCCGCGCGTCATTCCTCCATGTACTTGATTGCGAAGTTGTCGCCTGAACTGAGCGAATATGGGCAGAAGCGATCCTTTACCATCTTGTTGATGGATGCTGATGCCAATCATGTTCTTGAAGTTTCTGGTGAATTTGATATTCCCAAAGGGCAGGATGGAAAGAAACCCGAAGTTAATATTATGTTTGAGATGAAAGACGTTGTGTTTACCAAGCCTGGAAGATATGTGTTTGTTTTATTGATTGACAAGGATCAAAAGGATGAAATTACCTTGCATGTAAACCAAATTGAGCATCCCAAACCGCCTAAGGAGTAACCATGACCCCAAAAGTCGAAAAACTTCTGGAGCAGATGAGGGAATCGAAGGCGAATTGGAAAACAACAGATATTGCAAGGTTGTACGAAGGATTTGGTTTTATAATTACGCATGGAGCAAATCACGACAAAATAAAGCATCCTGATTTTCCAGAGTTACGAACAACATTGCCCCGTCACCGCGAAATCGCAAAGGTTTATGTGGAAATCGCCGTAAAACTGGTTGATCAATTATTGGAATTGCAAAAAGGAGACAAGAAATGAGCGAGAGCTATTTTGAACTTGCAGAAAAACTGGCTGCGCGTCCATATTCCATCTTGAAATTAAGAGACGAAACCACCGATGGAGCGTCCATTTATCTTGCCCGTGCGCTTGAAATTGAAAACTGCTTTGGGCAGGGCGATACTCCTGAGGAGGCGGAACAGGATTTGCGCGGTGCGCTGGTTGATTTTATTGAAGGATTATTAGAGGACGATTTATATGTGCCAAAACCTGCGCGTTTGGTTAAAACAGAAGGCACCAGCGTTGATTCAACGGTTACTGTCACCAATCCAAAAGCCTATTCGGTAAATGGCGAAAATTCCTATATTCTTTCCATTCACGCGTAGTAGTTGACGTTTTTCAAAAAAACTTCCCAAAATACGGGTTTTTTTGTTTCTATTTTCAATCACAACTCACCCTTAAACGCCCTATCCAGCACGGACGGTAGCAACGCATCCAACTCCTCCCCCGTAGCGGACTGTAACTCTCGCAGAGACGCCAGCCGCGCTTGGACGCTATCGAGATACGCCACGATTCGCCGCTGTTCGTCGAGCGGGGGAATAGAAATTTCAATATTCTTTATCATTGCGCCATTCCAATTTGGTTGTGCTCCGCCATGATTTTGCTCTCGCATTTCATAATAAAGGCTTCTCAACCAATATTGAGTGAACCTCGGTTCTAGCAAATCAGGTGTTGGCAAAATAGCACAGCAAGCCTGATTTGTTGTGGCTTCAATCATCAATCGTCCAGTTCTTCCGCGTGTTTGACCTTGCCCGTAAAGCGCAATCAAAATTGTTTCTTTTGGAAATAGTTTTGCGCTACTATTTTTCATTCCTTCTTCAGTGATATGTTCTCCCGATGAATAAATATCGCCATCAAGTAATTCGCCAGTTCTTATCCAAGGGATATTTCCGTTCCAGTATGAAGGATTATCACGAGAAGGCGTGCCACCTGCTGTGACTTGCGTAACATCTCCGAGTTTTCTTTTTGAAAATTTGCCGTCCAATAATTCATATCGTAATTTTTTGAGTTCTGCAGCGAGCAGCAATTCTATTTCTTCGCTTATTTCCTCCCGTAGGTACTTTGCCTTTGCTATGCGGGCTGCCAAGGCTTCGATTCGCACAACGACATGGCGTTGTTCTTCTAACGCCTCTGGCAACTTTGCAGTTTCCGATTCTTTATTCACATTTTCAACCGCATTAAGATAATTAACAACTTGTTCTTGAATTTCCAATAAAGGCACAGGTAGAACTTGTTTCAAGTATTCTTTTGTTTGTAAATTTCTCAATCCTACAGTTGTTTGTTGATTTTCAAATCGCCATGATAACGCTTGCGGCGAACGTAAAAACCAAGCAAGATATTCTGGAATCACTTTCTTGCGGTCAGGTCGCAAACGCATTGTGAAGTTTGAGAAGAGATATAAATTTCCATCATTTGGATCATCAAACAAGGCGGCTTTTCCAACAAGGTCAAAACTTCCGCTTGATTTTGTGACAAGAATATCACCGCTTTCAAGTGAAAAGGCTTCGGCTTGTTTATTGGAAATTTCACACCAAGCGGCTTCGGAAACATCTACTCGTTTACCACGCATGTTTGAACTGCGTAAAACAGGGTATCCAACTCCTTCTGTACTTTCGTCACCCCATGTTCCGCCTTTGTAAGAAATCAATGAATCTTCTAGAGAAATATCTTGGGAGATTGCTTTTAGGCGCTCAAAAATCAGCCCTGTTGCAGCAACAAGGCTTGCCTTTTCACGTTTCAATAATGCGACACCACCACGAGATAAAACTTCTGACATTATTTTGCCTTCAACAAATCCATCACTTCATTCATCAACTCGGCAATTTGCTTCTCTTTGGTAAGGATACTTTCCGCTAGTTCGTGCGGCGGCAAGTGTGCCAAATCATCTTTACGGTTTGAATTCTTGGTATCAAGATTAACCGAGAGCAGGCTTTTATTCTCGTCATATTTCAAAACATCTTCAACGCTCACCTTCCACGCATGTTCGTTTTCAACACGCGCGTCCCACCATTCGATCAACGGCGCAAACTCCTCGAACTGCATCGGGCGCGTCTTGGAGTAGGTCTTCTGCCCTTCGGGGAGAGTATGCTCATAGAACCAAATATCAGTTGTCGGCTGGGTGCGAGCGAAGAAAAGCAAATTGGTCGGGATATTCGTATATGGCGCGAAAACTCCGCTTGGCAGGCGGATAATCGTATGCAGGTCAAAGTTCCGCAGCAGTCCTTCCTTGATCCGCGCCGAAACGCCGTCGCCGAATAAAAATCCATTGGGCACCACCACGCCGCAGCGCCCGCCGTGTTTCAGCGAGCGCATCACGAACTGCATGAACAGCAGGGCGGTCTCGCTGGCGCGCAGCGATTCGGGGAAGTTCAACTGGATGCCCGCCTCCTCTTCGCCGCCGAAGGGCGGGTTGGTCACGATCACGTCAAAGCGGTCTTTCTCCCCGATCTCGTTCAGCGGGTTCTTCAACGCGTTATCGCGGCGGATGTTCGGATTCTCGACGCCGTGCAACAGCAGGTTCATCGTCCCGAGCAAATACGGCAGCGGCTTCTTCTCCACGCCGTACAACGTCTCGCTCTGCAACTTGATCTGGTCTTTGGAATTCTTCGCCAGCGGCTTGAGATATTCATACGCCTCGACTAAAAATCCGCCAGTGCCACAAGCGGGATCGAGAACGGTCTCTCCCAGCCGCGGCTTGGTTCTGTCTACGATCAGTTTTACTACGGGACGGGGTGTGTAAAACTCCCCGCTATCGCCCGCCGCGTCGCGCATCTCCTTCAACATCGACTCATACAAATGCGCCAGCGTGAAAATCTCATCCTTCGACTGAAAGTGGATTCCATCCACCAGGTTGACCACGTCCCGCAGCAGATAGCCCGAGAGCATACGGCTGTACGTCTCCTTGAAAACCTCCGCCACCTTCAACCGTTCATCCGACCCCGAGAGTCCGCGCAACGCAGGCAACAAGCCATCATTCACGAACTTGATCAAATCCTCGCCCGTCGCCCCTTCATCCTCATTTGACGCCCAATCCCGCCAGCGATACGGCGGCGGAATGATCGGCTTATACTTCTGCCGCGTCGCCTTCGCATCCTCCTCCCGCCGAATTTCCAAATCGTCATAACACTTCAAAAACAAAATCCACGACAACTGCGGCAACCGATCCAAATCCCCATTCAACCCCGCATCCTTCCGCATAATATCCCGCGATGAT
>CAKKRM010000169.1 GCA_919902735.1 Anaerolineales bacterium
CGCCGAGATTCTCCTGAATTTGAATGGACTTCTCAGGCGTGAAGCGATGCGTGGAACCGTCAATGTGGCTTTTGAAGGTCACGCCGTCATTGTCAATTTTGCGGGTTTTCGCGAGAGAAAAAACTTGAAAGCCGCCCGAGTCCGTCAGCATGGGGCGCTGCCATTGCATAAATTTGTGCAACCCGCCCATGTCGCGCACGAGTTCATCACCGGGGCGCAGATATAAATGATAGGTATTGCTCAACACTAGCGAGGCGTTGATATCTTTGAGATGTTCAGGGGTTAGAGTCTTGACCGTAGCCTGCGTACCCACGGGCGCAAAGACGGGAGTGATGAGGTCGCCGTGCGGTGTGGAGAATATCCCCGTGCGGGCGCGGTTGTCTTTGGATGTGACTTGAAATGAGAACATGGGGTGATTATAAGCGATGGTAACTATCCGTCATTGCGAGCCGCCGCACTTGCACTTTGGCGGCAAAGCAATCTCATATAAAGTTAGAGATTGCTTCGGGCAAAGAACAAGAACGCCCTCGCAATGACGAGTTAAGCAGCCGTTGCAAACAGGCATTTGAGGTAAGCGCCTTCTTCAAAGTTGATGGGGTGATCGAGGGCGTGACCTGTGCGTTCGATTTCCGTCAGCCTGCGGCCCGCTTCTCTCGCGGACTGGTGAATGGATTCGAAAAACGATTCAGCATCTACGCGGCTGGAGCAGGAGGCTTGCACGAGCGTGCCTCCTTTTCGCAGAACGCCCAAGCCAAGACGAGTCAGTTTGCGATAGGCGGCCAGCGCAGACGCGATCTGCTTTTCGTTTTGAGCGAACATGGGCGGGTCGATGATGACCAGGTCAAAGAGACGTTTTTGGGTCTCCATACGGGCGAGAACATCAAAGGCGTCTTCGGCTATTGTCTCGTGAGGGGCTGTCAGATTGTTATATCCCATGTTGCGGATGGCGGCTTCGATGGCTGGCGCGCTGATGTCCACGCTGACGACTTCCCTTGCGCCGCCGCGCGCCGCGTAAACGGAGAATCCGCCTGTGTAGGCGAATACATTTAATACGGATTTATCTTTGGATAATTCTTCAACCTTTGCGCGGTTATCAGGCTGGTCGAGGAAGAAGCCAGTCTTTTGCCCATGAATGGGATCAGACTCAAAGGTGAGGCCATTTTCTTTAAACAGAATCAGGCCTGGGGGAGTCTGAAGCGAGAGCGTCATCCCATCACTGAGGCCATGCAGAAAATCCGTCTGCTTTTGAAGGATGCGGTTGAGTCGCAAGATCAAATGCTCGGCAGGGCTGACCTGTGCAAGCGCGTCGCAAAACTCTTTGAGGTGCGGAATCCATGCAAGGGTGTAAAGTTTTAAAACGAGGGTATCGTTGTAGCGGTCAATGACAAGGCCGGGGAAACCATCGTTCTCGCCGTGGACGAGACGATAGCCTGTGGTGTCTATCCCCTCCAACGATTCACGGATTTGCGCGGCAAGATTGAGTTTGTTTTGAAACCACTCCGCGTTGATGGTGGCGGGCTGGCGGCTTTGCAGAACGCGCACGCGGATTGTGGAAGTGGGGTCGTACAAACCGATGGCGAGAAAGCGGCGTTTGTTGTCGAAGATGACGGCAAGGTCGCCGGGAGCGCCTTCGTGGCTTTGCTCGGTAATGGATTGATCGAAGACCCAGGGATGCCCCTGCCGCAAGGCGCGTTCTGCGGGCGCGGTGACGCGCAGAGCAATCCGTTTTGCGGACGGGCTGGGAAGTTGAGAGAGGGAGTTGTCGAAGTTCATTGTAAGGATTATACAGTAGCGGGAAGAATCTCCGCGCCTTCTATACTGAATGCGCATGGCTGTAGCAAAGTCAGGAAAATCTTAGCGCGAAATACGCGAAATTGGCGAATGGACGCGAAAAAGGAAAAATTCGCGCTCTTTCGCTTTTTTCGCGGCGTTCGCGTTAAAACGACGCCATGAATTCAGAACCACGTCAAGCGACTTTGCAACAACCATAACTGAATGCGGAACAAATTGCGCTTTCCCTGGCACCGCCCGCCAGGGCAGGTGTGCCGAATGAAATTCTTAACGCCGAGGCGCAAAGGCGCGAAGAAAAAGCCTTTGAATCTTGGCGGCTTTGCATTAAAAAGGAGAATCGCAATTCATGACCGCGCCCAGTATATATTTATCAGCATTCATTCGGTAATATAATAGACTTTATCGGAAATAACACACAGGCACCGTCCCGACACTTGCGCCGCACGCTAGTGCGGTGAGGTTTTTTTCGAGGAATTTGAACGCCTGGCGGCAACCTTCGGGACGTTTTTTCTAATTACCGATAAAGTCTAATGAGACAAACTTAGGAGTAGACGCGATGAGAAAATTTTTATTGACAAGCATGTTCATTAGTATCCTTGGGCTTTTTGCCTGCATGGCGGATGTAAATACCGAGTCCCCGCCCATTCTTCCAACGCCATCCTCAATCAGCTTAACCAAGCCACCCACCGTAGACCCGAACTATTTTCTCACGGCCACGCTTGTCCCGTTTTACACGCAGGTTCCCTCGCCAACGGTTGTGGGGGCGCCCGCCATCATCAATGTTGCATTAAATATGGGCAGCGGCGGCGCGGGCTTCTCCGCCAACCTGTATGTACAGGAAGTTTATACGGGGAAAACGTTTACGCTCTTCATGTCGGCTGGGATGCACACCGCTTCTTTCCTCCCCACCTCGCCGCCGCTGGATATGGCAGTTCAAGCGCCAGGCACCTATGTGATTTACGCCCGCCTGAGCAATGCGCCCACTGAGTATCATTACGGCTACACCGAATGCACGATCCCCACTGATTGTGTCGGCAGTCCGCTCATTGCATTGGACGTTCTGCCGGGTGAACGCTACACCGTTTACATTGCCGACCGCAAAGCGCTGCTGCCAGATAATGACAAACGCGGACTGCCCGTGACTGTCCCGTGGGTGAAATTGAATCCATAACTCACCTTAGGGTTTGTAAATTAATTACTTCCGTCATTGCGAGGAGGGCGCACTTCCCGACGAAGCAATCTCCCTCACGGTACATGGGATTGCTTCGCCAACGAACGGCTCGCAATGACGTAACTGAGGGAAGTTATATTTTTATGAACCCTAAAGCGGACTGCCGACTGAAGTCGGCTTTGTAAATATAGCAGGGGGCTCGTCCCCGTGCGGGTAGTTCATTTCAGAAAAACTTTTTGCGTAGCCTTGAATGCCAGCGGGGGTAATTCAGACCGCGCAAACCACTCCGCTGCATCTGCATCGTCGGCTGGGGCAAGCTCGCCGCCGACCACCTGCGCCAGATAGATGATGATAAAATCCGCGCCGCGCTCGTGCTCGCGCCCAGAGATGACATCCAATACCCGCATCACGCGCACACTCAGGCCTGTCTCCTCCAAACATTCACGCTCCGCCGCCTCGGCAGGGTCTTCACCGCCGTTGACGAATCCCGCAGGCAAAGTCCACAACCCGCGAAACGGCTCGTTCGCGCGCCGCACCAGCAAAACGCGGCCATCCTCTTCCACAAGGACAGCCGCTGCAACTTTCGGGTCTTGAAAATAAATCCAGCCGCACTGCGGGCAAACAGGGCGCAGCCTGCCAAATTTTTCTTCCTCCACAATCTGCGCCCCACAACGTAGACAGAATTTTATAAAGCCCTGTTTAGCCATTTGAAAATTATTGCCATTTTCGCGCAGCGGATTTTCGCAAAACCCACATCATCAAAATGCTCAACGCGATGACGACCAGCAAAATGACCTGCCACGCAATTGGAATCACCCCCTCGCGCTTCGCCTGAACGGTGGGCTGATCCTGTATTGCTGATTCAGTTTCCGCCTCTTTGGGCGTTTGCATCGCATCTAAAGATGGGTCTTCCTCGCGGGCAGTCTCAGCCGCCAAAGTAGACTGGGTAGCCGTTTCCGCGGGCAGGGCTTCAGCAAAGGCCGGGGCTTCGGTGGCAACAGGTGCTTCGGTGGCAGCGACGGGGGCTTCTACAGCAGGGGCTTCAGTTGCAGCGGCCTGGAAGGATTCTCCACACGGTTCTTCACAACCACCGCCGCCAATTCCATCAACTGGGGCAACGGCAGGCGCGGCGGCTCCAAACCCAAAACTCATCTGCGGTAATGAATTGGCCGCAAAGGTAAGCATGAGGAGAATGGTTGCAAACGTCGTCGAGAATCTAAAGAAGGAATACGCGCGCGGCAGTGGCGGTTTGATCCCGGCCATGCTGCGGGTGAGTGTGAAATTGCGGGGAGCTTTGCGGGATGGCAGGCTGCGGAGAATGCCGCGGGCGAGGCGAATGTCATTTAAAACAGAAGCAAGCTCAAGGTCCGCAGCGAGGCGGGTTTCCAATCGCTTTGATTCGGATTCGTTGAGTTGTCCATCCAGGTATAAAGAGAGCAGTTCGATCTCGTGGAAATTTTTCATAAGGTTCTTTCCCCTTCAAGACGGAATGAAGCGGGCAAAAGTTCCTCGAAGCCGCGCAGGCATTCACGCAGACGAAGGCGCGCGCGCGCAAGGCGGCTCTTAATGGTACCAAGCGGCACTTGCGCTGCGGCGGCGACTTCGCTGTAATCCATGCCTTGAATATCAGCCAGCACTACAACCGCGCGAAAGTCGGTGGGCAGTTCATCGAGACAATGTTGAATGGCATGTTCGAGTTCATCGGCTTCAGATTTTTGAGCGGGGGTCATGTGGGGGTCCGCCAGCCACTTGGGCGAATCCATTTCTTCGCCGTCTTTGGTTTCTGGCTCGAGCGGTGTGGTGGGACGCCGCTTTTGGCGGCGAAGTTCATCGTAGCAAGCGTTGGTGACGGTTCGCATGATCCAGGCTTTGAAGGAGCCGCCGCGAAACGATTTGATACTGCGAAAGGCGGAGATGAACGCCTCCTGCGCCGCGTCTTCTGCCGCGTCGTCATCGCCGAGGATGCGCACAGCGGTGTTGAACACAGAATTCTGATAATGCAGGATCAATGTGTTGAAGGCATCAAGGTCGCCGTTTTGTGCGGAATGAATGAGTGCAGTTTCGTCCATAGATTTCTATTTTACCCGCTTAATGTTGCCTAAATTATTTTGTAATACGCCTTGCAATAAAAATATAAATCCATCTCCAGACGATCATGCCGATGGCGTTGCTTCCACCGAGGATGAGCGGAAAAAGAGGAAGCATCGCGGCGCCCAGCAATGCGGCTCGTAATGTGGCTGCAAGCGGAGCGATGAAAAGCATGGCAAAGATGATGCGCCACAAATTCTTTGGGTTTGCGATGGCTTGTTCATCGAACAACCCAAGCTTGGGCGCAAGGAGGAACCAGCCGAATAGCATTGGAAGAAATGTCGTGCCCATGCGCGGAATGAACGACGGGGCAATTTCGCCATGCATGGCAAAGCCAATGAAGGTGAGAATGGCGAAGGCGACGATGTCGCCGAGGATGAGGATGGTTTTCTTGTTCAATGTTGATTCCTGTAAGACTCTGGAGTCGGGCAACTCGTGCCCTGTGGGCGCTGCCCGATATTCTTTTCCATCAGCAAGCTGATGGATTCCAGAGTTATTATTCCCTGCGGCCCTTGGTGATGATGCGAATGGGCGTGCCGAGGAAGTTATATTCCATGCGGATCTGATTCTCGAGATAACGCAAATAAGAGAAATGCATTAAGCTGGGTTCGTTGACATAAATCAAAAACGTAGGCGGGTCACTGCGGACTTGTGTGCCATAGAACATTTTGAGCGCGCGCCCCGCGTGCGATGGGTGCGGGTGCGCATCCTGTGCTTTGTGAATGATCTCGTTGATGGTGGAAGTCGTCAAACGCGCAAGGCGTTCTTCCTGCACTTGCAACGCCATCGGCATCACCTGCTCTACACGCTGACCCGTTTTGGCAGAGATGTAAAGAATCGGCACATAATCCATAAAGTTCAGGTCATTGCGGATCTTTGCCGTGAAGGCATCCATGGTATCGCCGTCTTTTTCGATGGCATCCCATTTGTTGACCAGCACCACGCAGGATTTCCATTCATCGAGGATGAAGCCTGCAATGTGCGCATCCTGCGCGGTGATGCCTGTGGTTGCGTCGATCATCAACAAGGCGACGTCTGCGCGCTCGATGGATTTGAAGGAGCGCAGCACGCTGTATTGCTCCACGCCATGCTCGATCTTTCCGCGCCGACGGATGCCCGCTGTGTCGATCAATGTGACCTCAACCCCATCAAAATCTAATTTTGTGTCAATTGAGTCGCGGGTGGTGCCTGCAATCGGGCTGACGATCACACGCTCCACGCCAACCAGTTTATTCAACAAGCTCGATTTGCCTGCATTTGGTTTGCCGACCAAAGCGATCTTGATGCTGTCATCCTCTTCATCCTCTTTTTGTTCAGGGAAGGCGGCTACGAGCGCATCCAGTAGGTCACCCGTGCTGGTGCCGTGAATGGCAGAGATGGCGAACGGTTCACCCAGGCCAAGCTCATAGAACTCGGAAGACTGATCGCGTCTCTCTCTTGATTCGCATTTATTGACCACCAGAAAGATCGGCGGCCAGAAAGTGCCATCGGGCAGTTTCTTTTGCGAGCGGCGCAGGATCGTCGCCACTTCACGGTCAGGTTCAGTCACGCCAGTCTCGCCGTCGTTGACGAAGAGAACCGCATCCGCTTCCTGAATGGCAACTTGCGCCTGCCTGCGGATATCTTCAATGAAGTCAACTGACCCAGTGGAGAGTGGGGTCTTTCCGCCGTGGGTCGGGTCGATGCCGCCCGTATCCACAATGCTGAAGGTGCGACCATTCCATTCGGCCTCGCCAAATAAACGGTCACGCGTGGTGCCGGGGGTTTCATCCACAATGGCAAGCCGCTCGCCGGCAAGGCGATTAAACAAAGTTGATTTGCCGACGTTGGGTCTGCCTACTAATGCTACAACAGGTTTCATGATAATTTCTATTTTCCAATTTCTTGATTATGGCGTGGGAGATGGCATTGGCGTGACCGCCGGTTTCAGAATTAGGCTGATGATCACTTCCACAGTATTCGGCAGAATTGATTCAACAATCACATCCGCGATCAAGATCTCCACTCGGGGGGTGATCTGATAGGTGCCAGCAGGCAGGCCGGTCAAATCCACGGTGGCGCGCACGCCCTGGCGGGTGAGCGTATCCAGCAGGGATAGTGGGCCGGAGATGATCACATCCACTGTGGTGGGGGAAATCTGTGCGGTCAACCCATTCTCCAGCCCGATGATCTCTATTTTTTCTCCTGCCAGTGTAACACTACTTTCAATCGGCGAGACCCCAGCCTGGATTAAAACCGTCTGCTCGCCGATAATGGAAACGCCTTCGGGTAAATTGATCGAAAGCCGCGTGTTGATATCATCCTGCGCGTTTTGCAGATCGAGCGGCTGAGTCTCCAGCACGCCGGGCAGGTTGCTCACGAGTTCGGGGTCGGTGGAAAAAATCGTCACAATAGGCGGGAACACCGATAGATCAGTAAGGCGGTAGCCGCTGGCCACGCGCCCAACGGTGGTCACTTTCACCGCCACATCGCGATACCCGCCCTGCTGGCTAACGGGCAATATCACATGAACCGTTTCAGGAGATACCGAAACCCCGTCCACTTTTAGGCCTTTATCATCCAACACTTCAACCGCCAGCGATTGATCGTAATTTTCACGAATGCCGCTCAGGTTGACGGAAACCCGCGCACGCCTCACCCTCTCGACCTGGGACTGGGCGCCAGACACGACAACTTGTACTGGCTCCAGGTTTGATTCTCCGATCTGATAGCCAATGGCGGCTTCCCCGGTCAAGGTTAAATCCACATCGAGAGTTTGAGTAACCAGCGGCTCCAACATAAACGTGATGATGCCCGGCGCAACAGACACGATCTGCACCGGCCTTGCATTCACTTGAATCTGCAGCTCAAGTTCGTGTTCACCCGAACTCAAGCCGGAAAGATCCAAAATCGCGCGCACGATCTGCGGGTCTGCCTCAATTAAATCCCAGACGGAACGCGGCGCGCGCAAGATCAATGCCACCTCTTTGGGAATGTCGCTGCTCAACACCAAATTCGGAGATTGACCAATGATCTGCACCGGCACAGCCGATGAAAGCGCGCGCATTTCGTCCGGGTCCGCAGAGGTGACGGCGGAAATCCAGACTGCCATTGCCAGCGCAAACGCCCAGAGAAATGTGCGGTAATTCTGAGAGATCCAACGTAACATTATTTATCTTCTTTTCTGCGAAACAAACCAGGCAGCAGTTTTTCGAAAAAGTTTGGTTTATATTCCCTGCCGTTCGGTCGGAAGAAAGCGATCAAAATATTTTCCAGCCGTTCGGGGTCGAGGCGGCGCAGCATCCTGCCAGCGTGGGCAATGGAAATGGCGCCCGTTTCCTCCGAGACAACCACGGCCACCGCGTCACTGGTTTCGGAGATACCCAACGCGGCGCGGTGGCGCAGCCCCATTTGGCGTTCGGGGGTGCGGTTCAAAATTCCGCTGGCAGAGAGGGGCAGCACACAAGCTGCGGCAACGATCTGCGAGTTGACGACGATGACACTGCCATCGTGCAGGGGGGTGTTGGGATAGAAGACCTGCAATAATAACTCAGGCGTCACGCGGGCATTCATTTGCACACCCGTTTGGGCGAACTCATCAAGGTTATCCAACCTCTGCAAGATAATCAATGCCCCGTGCTGGCGGGCGGATAACCTTGCCGTGGCAGTCACCACGGAATGGATGGTCTGCTCAAGAGCCACATCTGCCGATTTAACGGTAACAGGCCAAACGGTCCCGGCCCGACCGAGGCGTTCGAGCGTCCGCCGAATCTCAGGAGCGAAAATTACCGGCAGGGCAAGCAGTAAAGCAGGCAGCGAATTTTGTGCAAACCAGGAGAAGGCGGGCAATTCCACCAAACTGGTGAGCAAGATGAGCGCCACGACGAGCAGGATCATTCCGCGCAGCAAGGCCATGGCTTGTGTATCGCGCAGAGAATACAGCAATCCAAAGAAAATCAGCGTGACGAGCATGATGTCGAAAACGCTCAGCCAGCTGATTCGTTGAAATATAAAGAAAAGGTTATTGAGAAATTCAGTCACAGGCGGTAATTAGGGAGAAGTGATTAGGAAACAGGCTGAAGGGCAATCCTACTTCCTAATTCTTAATTGCCTAATTCCTAAATGGGGCGCAGGACACGATCCTGTCGCAATTGTTTAAAGAAGAGCGCGCTTCCTGATGGAATGGATTCGATTGCTGCATCCTGCCAGGCTTGCACACCGAGGGTTTCCGGTGTGCGGCGTTCGTAGCCGAGTTGTTTCCAGAGGTCTTCCTGCATCGAGAGTTCACTCATTGCAAAGATGAGCGACGCTTCACTTTGTAATTCAGTGGAGGCGTTTTCCACTTCCTTGATCAGAGTTTCGAGCGCTTTTTGTACATCCGCATGTTCTTCGAGGAAAATATCGGTGGTGCGTGTTACGAGATTTTCCACCTGCCAGCCTGCCAGGCCAACAAGTTGTCCATCCTGTTCCAGGAGCATATAGGCCTTTTCACCAAAATCCTCCATCACGTCACCGGCGGTCATTTTACGAGCGCCTTTGCTTAGGCGCGTGATTAACTCTGCTATGGGGGAGGAGTGTTTTGGTTTTCCACGCTTGACGGAAAATGCACCAGCAGGCGTTGCGGATTTTTTTATAACAGCGGTATCGGTGGCTGCATCGCTCGCGCCGGGGACGATTTCCTTCCACGCCTCGCTGATCTGTTTCCACAGATCGTCGTAGGAGCCGGTGTTGGTGATGACGATATTCGCAACCGCCACTTTCGCGCTCTGCGCTGATTGAACGTGAATGCGTTCCAAAGCCTGGTCGCGAGTCATGCCGCGTTTGCGGATCAATCGTTCCACCTGAACATCTTCCGGGGCATTCGTCACCCAGATGGAATCACACACTTTTCGCAAATCACCTTCGAGCAGTTTGATCGCTTCAATCACAACCACGGGCTGGGTTGCGCGTTTGGCAAGGATTTCCGCCGCCTGCCGCACCAGCGGATGCACGATGGCCTCCAGTTGTTTCAACGCTTCCACATCGGAGAAAACAAGGTTGCCGAGTTTCTTGCGGTCGATCTCACCGTCTTTATTGAGCAGCCATTTCCCGAATTTATCGATCACCTGCTGGTAGCCGGGCGCGCCCTTTGCATAGGTGCGATGGGTAAGCGCATCTGCATCGATGGTGTAGGCGCCCAGGTGTTCCAACATACGGCGCACCACACTCTTTCCAGTGGCGATGTTGCCAGTTAAGCCGATCATAAATTTGCCGGGCAGGTTGCTCAAAGTAAATCCTCTTTATTGCTTGATTGGTGAACGCCTGTCTATTTTAATGTCTTTTCTCGAAATGTCCACCTTTGAGACGTTGACTGGCGCTTCCCTTGCGTGTATCATGAATTTACTCAGGCTGGTCGGGCAG
>CAKKRM010000170.1 GCA_919902735.1 Anaerolineales bacterium
TTAAAACGACGCCATGAATTCAGAACCACGTCAAGCGACTTTGCAACAACCATATGTTGGCGGGTACGGCTTTCTCAAAGTCGAAAAATCTTAACGCAAATTACGCGAAAAGGCGAATGACGCGAATTTTTTATTGAGTTTCGCGAAAATTCGCTCAATTTCGCGCCTTTCGCGTCAAGCCTTGCTACAGATTTGAAAACGTGTCAACCTACTTTGAGAAAGCCGTATGTTGGCGGGTGCGCGTCGGTAGTGGCTTTGCATAAATGATGTAGCAGCGAGATACTATCTCGCCTTACAGTCACTATCATTTATTTCGACCCACTACCCGCGTCAAGTTTTTGAGAGAATCTTTTTTAAACGCAAAGTACGCAAAGGTCACGAAGGAAAAAGCCTTGAAATCAAAGTCATTTTCCCCCTTTGTGTACTTCGTGACCTTCGTGTTTAATGCTTTTCAAAAAAGTGACGCACACTCGATGTTGACTGGCGCTTCCCTTGCGTGTATCATGAATTTACTCAGGCTGGTCGGGCAGTCGCGGTCCTGCGTTGTCGGGATCGAGGAAAGTCCGCACTCCATAGAGCACGGCGTCGGATAGCACCCGGGGCGGGGAAGTCCCGTCACTTGTGACGGGAACACGCTGAAAGGCGTGAACCTGCCGGAAAAGGGCCACAGAAACAAACAGCTGCCCTCACCCCCAACCCCTCTCCCCTTAGGGAGAGGGGCGAAGAGGTGAGGGGGTGATGGTGAAAAGGTGGTGTAAGAGACCACCGGCGCGCGCAGTAATGCGTGTGGCCAGGTAACCCCCGCCGGGAGCAAGGCCAAGCAGGGACGAAATCGTCTGTGGACGATGGGAGATTGCTCGTCTTCGCATGTGCCTTTCCCTCTTGTGGGAAGGGCCAGTCCCGGGTAGGCTGCACCGAGCGATGTGGTGACACGTCGCCCAGAGAGATGACTGCACAAGCGGAGCGATCCGCTGGACAGAATGCGGCTTACAGACCAGCCTGAGGTTTTATTGCAAGAGGTTTTATTACAACTGGACAGGACCTGGTAATTACCCACAAGTCCATATGCTTCATTCTAAAGCACAAGGTAAGAGCATTTTGCCGCGAATTTCACGAATTGGTTTAATAACTGACCTTACGCACGGAAGAACTCTTTGCCGAAAATTTTAACGCCA
>CAKKRM010000171.1 GCA_919902735.1 Anaerolineales bacterium
CAATGTGTTCCTTGGCGGCGCGCACCATGTCTTCATACGTTCCCTGCGTGTGGCTCGCCTTGACCTTCGACGGCTTGACATTTATTTTTTGCGCGGCGGGCAAAGGCTCATGAATTCGCGCGGCAATCGAATCAAGTTTACCTTCGGCGGCTTGCGCATCGCCATCCAAAACATTTGCGATGAGGAAAATGGTGCGGCGCGCGTGATCGAATGCGACGATGGTATCGGCGAGCAAATAAATTCCATCGGGGATCGAAGAACGCTTCATTTTCTCGCTGAGAGTTGGTTCAAAAAATCTGACAGATTCGTATCCGAGGTAGCCCACCAACCCACCCGTAAAGCGCGGCGCGTTCGGCAGGCGGATAGCGGGAAAGCGATCCATCTCGGCTTGCAGAAAACGGGTCGGGTCGCCTTCGTAGTGCGTGATGCGTGTTCCGTGTTCGTCATTGATTTCGATTTCATTGTCGCGCAGAATATATTCCGCTCTTGGCTGGACTCCGATGAACGAGTAACGCGCAATCCGTTCGCCGCCTTCGACAGATTCCAGCAAGAACGACGCGCCGTCGCCGCGCAGTTTGAGATACAGGCTGACGGGAGTCTCTAAATCTGCGGATACCTCGCGGATGATGGTTTGGACTTGGGTTGATTCGAGCAGCATAGGTTTTCTCCTTGTTAAGTGCATGTCATTCTGAGCGTAGCGAAGAATCTCTATGGCAATGAGAGAGACTCTTCGGTCGCAACGAACGCTCCCTCAGAGTGACACAATATTGATTAAAACAGAATCCCCTCCGTCCATAGGGACGAGAGGGGACTCCCGTGGTGCCAACCCAGGTTTGAAGTGGTTTTCTATTAACAAAAAATCTCTGTTGTGAGCAACAGAGATCCAGAAGCCAGCTTCACTATTTAGTCAGCTAGTCGCTAGTCTCGTGGTCTACTAGTCGCTAAGTGACTCTGCGGGGTAACGGGTGCAGTTCCCGTCTCTGGTACTCGCTTGACTACTTGACTATGTAACTAATCAACTATCAAACTTTCTCTTCACAACTCGGAGGGCCATTCGACTTCTGCGCTTTTGCCTCGCTTTCAGAACTTCTGCTCGGCTCTCTGTTAATCGCTTTGAAGTGTACTCGTCCTCGTCAGCGTTTTATGTATGTTATTGGGCGGTATTCTATGACGGAGGGAGGGATGTGTCAAGGATGAAATCCTACTTCCAACCACGGACACTATTAGCAATCCGAATATATTCAGCATGTGGGCGATCTGAAACAGCAGGAGGAAGAATTATTATAGGTCGCAAGTCTTGAGAGAATTTCGCTAAGCCATCAGATATCCTTTGGTTTTGCAATTCAGAAACACGGTTGCGACTTATTTGAATTGAATAATCCTCTACTATTGTAATTAGCGATTGATCGTAAGCCTTATGATGCAAAGCGCATAACGCAATCCCGTTTCGGGTTTCATCTGTGCCATTATCATGATTAACGGGAATGATGTGAGCAGCTTCTACTAATTTAAGCTGTATTCCACAAACAGCACAGTGAAAACTATAAGCTGTCAATACACGCTTTCGAAAACCCACATCTCGCAATTTCTTACTCACAGAAACAACTGTTGTTTTTCTTGCAACATTCTGAATTTGAATATCTGCAATATTAATTTCTGGGTTTTGAGCAACTTCACTCAAAACAGATATATCTCTTGTAGACTGTCCAAAATCGTGCAAGGGTTCTAAACTTTGCAAATAATCAACAAAGAAATCAGGGCGAAAAGCAATTGCAACCTCTTTATTACCCTTATCACATGGTTCAAACCCATTCACATAGGCTTTTCGCAAGGCGTCTTCTCTAATTTGCATAGAAGGGGAAGAGCCTAATCTGCCAAGATGCTTTCTTACATCAAAACCAGCAAATACATCTGCTTCTTTCCAATAACCAAGAATTAAGGTTTTGCCACCCTGCAAGGGTTCAAATTTATCAACGCCTGTAATCTGAATCCGATATTCATCTTTTGGGCGTGCTTTTCCGCCGCCATGCGTCAAGTGCCAAATGTAAATTTTGACGCGATAGCTCTCGCTGTCACGATAAACTTGCAAGTAAAAAGGATGCTGCTTAATATCTTCTAGATAAGCAACATTCCAGCCTGAGTCATTTACTGCGCTTACTATTTTTTCGAGTAGGTCGTACTTGTTGTGTCGTCCCATGACTCTCCCTCACAGCAAAAAGATCATTAACTTCTTGAAAACGATAGACGCTGCCTTGCAAATATGTAGAATCAAGTTCAAAAGCAAGCCACTTACGCATTAAAAGCTCCGCTGCCTGTCCTGTCGTATTAGAACCTGCAAACGGGTCTAATACAATATCGCTCTTATCTGTTAGAAATTCTATAAAGAATTTCGGGAAATCAAGTGGAAATCTAGCAGGATGTGGTTTTATGCCTGCTTCAATACAACGCCGCATATAAGCACTATTAGATTCAGTGTTTGCAAGTGTCAACAAGTTAGGCGGAATTGCGCCGTTATTATCTTTTTGAAACTTCGTAGAAATATCATGTCCGCTGGGTCGCATTTTTGCCTTATAACCATTCTCTAAAAGATTTTTCATGCTGTCAGAATATGGTTTAAGAACATTTCTATTATTTGCTTTTGGATTTTCAGTAACAGATAACCACCAAACGACGTTTACAGAATCCTTTACGCGAATTCGACGAATATTTACCCACTCGGCTGGAGCAGGAAGCCGTGAAGGATTGTAATGATAAAAATCTTGTGCAAGAAAAAATCCTAATTCTTTGCACAATCTTACTAAAAGTTCAAATTGATAGATAGCCCGAACAGGATAGCCTGGAAGATAAGCGCCACCTAAATCAAGAACAAAAGACCCATCATCTTTTAAAACTCTCTTGAATTCTTTGGCAAACTCTAAAAACCATTCAACATATTCTTCTGCGCTTTTATTTCCGTATTCTTTTTTACGCGTTAAGGCAAATGGAGGAGAGGTCAAAATTAGGTTTATGCTTTTTTCAGGCACATTCTTAAGTAAGGCCAAGCTGTCACCCAAATATGCTTCTCCATATTTGGTTTTGTAATAAGGATCAATAAGTTTGGAATTCGCGTCTTTAATTTTCACAGTAAAAATTGTAACATACGAACCTAGAATACAACCAAACAGAAATAACACTAAAACCTGACATGTCTTCGCGAAAGGCTTGCGTTGCGAGTCGCATGTCTGCGCGAGGGGAGTTATATTTCTACATCCCCAATCCAGACCGCCCAATCTACGGCTTTTGCCAGCGGTGCATCAGCAGTGATTAAGGGCAAACCAAGTTTTTGCGCAAGCACAGCATAACAGGCATCATAGGCAGTCAAGTTCCTCTCGCTTGCCAGTTGCAAAGCATCTTCAATCAATTCCAAGGTTGACGTGGTTTTTAGCGCCAGTTTCCCCAAGTCTTTTATATCCGCCAGTGAGTCTTCCAGCGGACGGTCAAATCGGCGGGTGTATTTCAGTAGAATATTGGCGCATTCAATATAAAATAAATCGGGGACATGGATTTCCGCTTGTGGGTCTTCGCTAAGCTTTACAAATAGCCTTTGAACTTTATCAGAAAATTCTTCCTCAATGAACAACTTAATGCCAACACTGGCATCCATCACACATCGCAGGACAACCTCTGTCATCGTCCACGGTCCTCACGCAATAATTCAAGAGAGGAAGGCGCATTTTTAGGAGCTTTAAAGCGTCTACGCTGAATGGAAGTCAGGATTTTGGCTTGTTTTTTTCTTCGTTCTTCATCTTCAATGGCTTGGGCAAGCATGGTAATCACTTGCGCGCTCAAAGAACGATTCCTCGAATGGGCTAATTGTTGAAGCCGTTCATAAAGATCGTCAGGCACACTGCGGACGTGTAAAGTGTTCATAGTTTTTTTCCTTTCTATGAAAATTATAGCACGAGCGGTTGCACTGTGCAACCAGAAAAACACGACGACACATGCCTTCGCGAAAGGCTTGCGTTGCGAGTCGCATGTCCGCGTGAAGAAAACGCTGCGGGACGCTACGCAGTCCCTGCCTCAGACATGAAAGCCCTTCGGGCTGGCGCGACTAGTCCGCTTTAGCGAACTTCCACGAACTGCCCACAGGGGGGCTGTGCCAGGCAGGGCTTTAGTCCGACGGAATAAGGGAAACCACATGGGCGTGTTTCAAATGAGTTGAAGGTATGGAACGTCCCGACACTTGCGCCGCGCGCCAGTGCGGTGAGGTTTTCTCGAAGACTTTGGCCGTTTTCCGAACCTTCGGTACGGTTGTTTCAACTGAAATGAAACACACCCAAATCACATAGTTGGCATTGACAAATCCCCATAATACGTGTATATACACTCATTATGTTCAAAGAGATGCCCAAGGAAAGCCTTTACGAATTTGTCCGCCAGGCGGTGCCCTGTGTTGGCTTCAATACCCGCCGCGCCACCCGCCTCATCACACAATACTATGACAAAGCGCTGGCTCCCTCTGGGTTGCGGTCCACGCAATATTCCCTGCTCAGCTCGTTATCCATGATGGATGAAGCCTCCATGCAAGAGCTGGCATTTGTGCTGGCGATGGATCGGACAACGCTCACCCGTAATTTAAGTCCGCTGTTGAAGAAGGGACTGATCAAGGTCTCGGTGGGAAACGACCGCCGTGCGCGTCCGTTGCAAATCACGCCCAAGGGACAGTCCGCGCTGGAGAAGGCGCTCCCGTACTGGCAAAAGGCGCAGTCCAATATCGTGGATACATTGGGCGCTGATAAGTGGGATTCTATGATGCGCGGGCTTCATCAAATTTCGATGATCGTGGAAGAAACGGTCTAATTCGTCATTGCCAGCGAGCGGTAGCAAGCGAAGCAATGACGAAGATAAAAATCGAGGAGAAAAAATGACAAACAAAGCAAGACCCAACTGGCTGGACGAAAACGAATATCCCTTCAAGGATCATTATTTTTCAACACCCTACGGGGATATGCATTACGTGGATGAAGGAACAGGAGACCCGATTGTCTTTGTGCATGGAAATCTCTCCTGGTCATTTGAAGCAAGGAACGTGATCAAAGCCCTGTCGGGGCAGTATCGCTGCATTGCGGTGGATTATCTCGGTTTGGGGCTTTCTGACAAACCAGCGGATTATTCTTATCTGCCAGAAGACCTCGCAAAACATTTGGAAGCCCTGCTGGAATCCCTTAACCTGCAACGGATCACCATGGTCGTTGCCGATTGGGGCGGTCCCATTGGATTATCCTACGCCATTCGCCACCCCGAAAAAATAAAATCCATTGTAATCACGAATAGTTGGCTATGGTCGCTTAAGAAAGAACTTTATTACCAGGCGTTCAGTGGATTTATGGGAGGGCCTGTTGGCCGCTGGTTGAACGCGGAGAAAAACTTTTTTGCCAAAAATATGGGGCTCCTACTTGGTGATAAATCCAAACTCACCCCGAATATCCACAAACACTACGTTGAGCAATTCCCCACGCCCGCGGAACGAAAAAGTACCTGGGTATTTCCTGAGCAGATCATTGGCGCTTCCGACTGGCTCGAATCGATGTGGAATCAACGGCATGTTCTCAACGACAAGATTGCCCTGATTGCCTGGGGCGAAAAAGACATCGCCATGAGAGCGCCTCAGTTGCAAACCTGGATGAGGGAGTTCCCAAAAGCCAGAGTGATGCGTTTCCCCAACTCGGCGCATTATATTGTTGAGGAAAATCCCGCCGAACTGGCTGAGGCGATCAAAAATCTGAACAGTAATCAGTCGAAATAAAATCAGGAGCAGACATGAAAAACCGAACAAGGCCAGTCTGGCTGGACGAAAACGAATACCCTTTCACATCTCATTATTTTTCCACGCCGTATGGAGACATGCATTATATTGATGAAGGAAGCGGCGACCCGATTATCTTTATCCCTGGGAACCCTTCCTGGTCGTTTGAATCAAGGGAAATGATCAAAGCCCTTTCTGGGAAGTATCGTTGCATTGCCGTGGATCACATTGGGTTTGGGTTGTCCGATAAACCCTCAGATTTTTCCTACCTGCCGCAAGACCAAGCGAAGAATCTGGAAGCCCTGCTGGAATCCCTCAACCTGGAGCGGATCACTTTCGTCGTCGGCGATTGGGGCGGCCCCATTGGCTTATCCTACGCCATTCGGCATCTCGAAAAAATAAAATCCATTGTTGTCACGAATACCTGGTTGTGGTCTGTGAAGAACGATCTGTACTACGCGGCATACAGCGCAATTGTGGGGGGGTCCCTTGGGCGCTGGCTGATCCGAACGCAAAACTTTTTCGCCAAAAAAGTTGTTTACGCGGCATTTGGGGATAAATCAAAACTTACCCCACACATCCACAAGCACTATATTGAGCAGTTCCCCAACCCTGAAGATCGAAAAGGCAATTGGGTTTTCCCAGCGCAGGTTACAGGCGCTTCTGATTGGTTGGAATCGCTGTGGAATCAACGGCAGGTTTTAAACGATAAAATTGCCGTCATTGCCTGGGGTGGGAAGGATATTGCGTTTCGAGAGAAAGAACTGCAAACATGGATCAAGGCTTTTCCAAAAGCCAGGGTGCTGCGTTTTCCAAACTCAGGGCATTTCATTCCTGAAGAAAACCCCACCGAACTGGCAGAGGCAATCCGAAATATTTAGTGAAGCGCTTGTTAAGCCGCTTCTTGTAAAAATAACCATGAGCGCAAAGACATTCCACATTTTGCGAAAGCGCCAGCCAGAAAGAAAGCGGCCATGAAAAACGAGACGCACCCAAGCAATGTTTTCAAGATGGAAAATTGCCGGGCCAGGGTAAGGGGCATAAGCGAACTGGTTGATTGCCTTACGCCAAAACAGGCTCCATTTTGTGATTGCTCCATATCTTTCGGAAGTATTTATTTTTGCGAACATCCCTGCCGAAATGAAATCATCGAGAATACGCGGAAATTGCAAAGCAAATCCACTTCCCTGTCGGTTATTTCGCAATCTGAAAATCAGGAATCGGACAATACAGATTTATGAATATTCTGCGGCCTGGTTGGCGAACGCGTTATTGCATAAGAAGCGACTGAAGCCGCCACTACGAAACCCTTTTGGAGTCTGCTGATTCTCATCCCCTCTCGCGCAATTCGACGGGGAAATATTTATCCTTCAAACCCAAAAAGGGTTTTTCAATCGCAAAATAACTTGCCGATGCAATCGCAACTGTGCCGATAAAAGATAAAATCGCCACAAGCGGGGCAACTACTTCCTCGCGCACGCCAAAGTCACGTATTCGGCCTGCAAACCAGATGATGGGAAAGTGATACACATACAATCCATACGATATTTTTCCAAGGTATTGCAGAGGGGGCCAATCCAGAAATCGAACGAACATTTTCTCATGAACCACGCAGTAAATCAGAACCGCAAACCAGTAATTGAGCAAGGTATAAGCCCAGATAAATTGATAGCCATTGGGCAGGGTAACCGGGTATCCCAGGGCAGAAATGGGTCCCATTGTGCCAATCGCTGCGTATTGGGTTGCCAACCCGATCAAAGGCAGGGCGATGCCAATATATAAAAATTGTTTTCGGGCATTGGGGATCGAAAAGCGGGTGATGTATGCGCCAAACGCGAACGCATCCACATGGCTGAACGGGAGGGGGTAAATGGCAAGCGCCGCAGGGTCACGCAACGAAGCAATAAAACCTGATTGATGGATAAAAAACAGGGTCATACGAAAGACCGGCCCGGCAAGGATGCCTGCCAGGAATAATTTTTTGAGCGATCTCTCCGGAACAAGAAAAATCAGCAAGGGCCAAAATATATAGAATTGTTCCTCCACCGAAAGCGACCAGAGGTGGTCGAGAAATCGGGAAGGGCTGAACCCTTCAGACGCGGAGAAAAAATCATACAAGTACAAAACCGCATACCAGGCCTGTTTCACAAAAACCTGCATGACATTCGGTTTATATCGAACCGAAACCAGCCATGTGGTGAGCGCCAGCATTACCAGCAGGTAAAAATAATAGAGGGGGAAAATTCTCAGGAAACGCCTGCCATAGAACTTCAGGAAATACTCTTTCGCAGAAAGCGCCCCCTTCATTCGCAGGAGGATGCCCGTAATCAAATAGCCGGACAACACAAAGAAGAGCTGTACCCCCATCCATCCAAATTGAAGGTAATCAACATGCAGTCCAAAAAGGACCAGGAAGGCAACCGCCCGCAATCCGTCGAGGCCAGGAATCATAGGCCGCAATTGAAATCCAATATGGGGCTGCTGTCAAGAAAACAACGGATTTTAAATCGGGGGAATTCTGGCGGATGAGAGCGGATCATTCATCTTAACAAGCTGGTAATCAATTCTGCCAGTTTTTTCAAGCTGACGGGTTCGCGAGCTATTCAAGCAGGCGGTGGCCGCTTTCGCTGATCACATCAGCACAATTGCAGGCGCTCAATTTTTATTGCAGGTTAGCAGGTATACTCAGACAACTTATGGCAAACTACATCACCACCAAATGGGACGTTATCGTCGCGGGCGGCGGGCCTGCGGGTTTCTTCGCCGCGATCCGCTGTGCGGAGTTGAACCCAGACCTGCACGTGTTAATTCTTGAAAAATCCAGCCAGACGCTGGGCAAAGTTTTAATCTCCGGCGGCGGGCGCTGCAATGTGACCCACGCCTGCTTCGACCCCGCGCAGCTCATCACCTACTACCCGCGCGGCGGCATGGCCTTGCGCGGCGCATTCACCCGTTTTCAACCATTGGACACGGTCAAATGGTTTGAAACGCACGGCGTGAAATTGAAAGCCGAATCAGACAACCGCATGTTTCCCATCACCGACTCGGCCAAGACCATTGCAGACATCCTGCTTTTCGAGGCGAAGAATGCCGGGGTGAAGGTGCATGTTGGCGCAACCCTGCTCAAGGCAGAGAAAAACCCAAAGGGCGGATTCAAGCTCGAGGTTAGGAACGCGAGCGTTGAGCCCAGTCGAAACGAAGCGAACGTTCTTCCTCTCCAAACAAAAAAATTATTAATCGCCACGGGCAGCGATTCCAAAACGCGCGAGATCGTCAAATCGCTTGGGCATTCGATTGAAGAGCCTGTGCCTTCACTTTTTACGTTCAACGTGAAAGACAAACGCATCGACGGGCTGGCGGGCGTAGCCGTTGAGAACGTGACCCTCAAAATGGACGCGCTCACGCAAAGCGGCCCGATGCTCATCACCCACTGGGGATTGAGCGGCCCCGCCGTGCTGAGACTCTCCGCCTGGGGCGCGCGCATTTTGTTCGACAAAAAATATCGCTCCATCTTAACTGTCAACTGGCTCGGCGACTATAAGTTTGATGCCACGCTGGAAATTTTACAGCGCAACAAAAACTGGCCTGAAAGCGCGCGCAAAAAAATCGCAACGCAGCCTGCCTTCTCGCAAATCCCGATTCGCCTGTGGAAGCAATTAACGGATTTCATCGGCGATAAAAACTGGGGAGACATTACCAAAGCCGAGTTGCGAAAACTCGCCGAGGAATTAACTACGGGGCAATTTGAAATTTTAGGCAAGGGACAATTCAAGGAAGAGTTCGTCACCTGCGGCGGCGTGAATTTGGATGAAGTGGATTTCAAAACCATGCAAAGCCGCATCGTGGAAGATTTATTTTTTGCAGGTGAAGTTCTAGATATCGACGGCATCACGGGTGGCTTCAATTTCCAATCATCATGGACGACAGGTTGGCTGGCGGGGAGTGCAATATCTTCTGCAGATTAATAAATGCACTACCGCTTCAGGTGTGATTCCCTGAGCGAAGCGAAGGGTCTCTACTTCTGAAATCCGAGATTCTTCGCTTCGCTCAGAATGACATTACTCAAAGTAATTTTTCCATTGACCATCTGCGCATCATCCCGTAAAATCTCCTCTTGAAAATTATATATAATTTAAATAATGTCATTGCGAGAAGCGCTCTTGTTCTTCGCGACGAAGCAATCTCCACTTATTATTGGAGACTGCTTCGCAAAAACCCGCTCGCAGTGACGTGAAAGGTAACCATGGCAAAATACCGCATCATGTACTGGAAGCACATCCCCCAATCCTTTACCGTTGAAGGCGATGGCCGCACAGTAAAAAAACAACTCTCCCAAAAAATTCAAAACGCAATTGACGCGTACGCGATGGCAGTCGGCGCAACCTCCACAACCGATTACGCCAAGGAATACAAACGTGGCGAATGGATCGAACGCGACGGCTCTCCCGAAGAAGTTGCAGATGCGCTTCTTTTCGAGCTGGAAACTGAGTTTGCAAAAATTGAGATTCCACGTTGGGACAGCGTTTCCCAATAATGACGACGGACGATAGACCGCAGACCGTGGTTAATCGTCCGTCGTCAATCGTCAACCCTATGACCCAAAAACACACCATCATCCTGCAACCCTCCGGCAGCCGTGGACAAGTGGAAGAAGGCATGTCCGTCCGTTCTGCCGCGCGCGAGCTTGGCGTGGAGATCGAATCGATTTGTGCCGAGAACGCCACCTGTGGCAAGTGTATGGTCTTAATTGAAGAAGGCCGCTTCGAGAAGTACAACATTGACTCGAAACAAGAGAACGTCTCCCCTGTTTCAACGGAGGAGGCCGCCTACTTTGCACGCCGACCCAAGCTGTTGAAAGACAAAGGCTGGGAAGTAGGACAGGTGCGTCTCTCCTGCCAATGCAAAATTCAAGGCGATGTGCTCATTAACGTCCCCGAAGAAAGCCGTGGCAACAAACAGATCGTCCGCAAGAGCGCCACGGAGCGCGCAATCGAAGTCAAGCCTTCCGTGCGAAAATATCTAGTGACGATGACGCCGCCCAATTTGGAACGTCCCATTGCAGATTGGGAACGCCTCGCCAAAGGACTCGAAACTTCGATGGCATTGGTGCGCGGCACGGAAGAAAAGCTCCCGCGCTGGTATGAGTTAAATATTGATTATCAATGCCTGCGTTCACTCTCTTCCACTTTGCGTGAGGCAAAATGGAACGTGACCGTTTCCGTCTGGCAGGATAAGGAAGTCATCGAAGTTCAGGCAGGATATGTAGAAGATAGCTACGGCGCGGCTGTGGACATTGGCTCCACAACCGTTGCGCTTTATCTATGTAATTTGAGAACTGGAGAAATGCTGGCCGCTGAATCGGAAATGAATCCACAAATTGTGTACGGCGAAGATGTCATGTCTCGTATTCAGTATGCGATTGAAAACAAAGACGGTTTGGAGAAGCTGCACAAGGCGATCATTTCCACGCTGAACAAATTGTTAAAACAGGCCGTCAAATCGGCAAACACACGGACACCCGAGGAGATTGCTTCGGGGACGAGCACCCCTCGCAATGACATGAAGGTGGAGGAAATTTTGGAAATGGTCTTGGTTGGAAATTCCACCATGCATCATGTCTTGTTGAATCTTCATCCGAAAGATCTGGGGCTTGCGCCGTTTGTGCCGACCATTCACAAATCGATGGACATCAAAGCGCGTGAATTGGGATTGCATATCAATCCATCGGGCAATATCCATGTATTGCCCACCATCGCATCCTTCGTCGGCGCGGACACGAGCGCGATGATCGTCGCCGAAGAACCGCACAAGCAGGATGAGAATTGGCTGTTGATCGATGTAGGCACGAATGCAGAATTAATTCTCGGAAATCGAAAGCGATTGGTTTGCACATCCACGCCCACCGGCCCTGCGCTCGAAGGCGCACATGTGGAATATGGAATGCGGGCTGCGCCTGGGGCTATGGAACGCATCGAAATTAATGAGAATACGCTGGAACCAAAATATAAAGTCATCGGCGTGACGGGTTGGAATACGGAACATGCCGAGTTCAAAGGTCAGGTCAAAGGGATTTGCGGGTCTGCGATCATCGACGGAGTGGCGGAATTATTCCGGGCGGGGATTGTGGATTCTCGGGGCAAGTTCAAGACCGGGCTTGAGTCGACGCGGATTCGAAAGGGAGAAAGCGGCTGGGAGTATGTCATTGCCTGGGCCGAGGAAACATCCATTGGACGCGACATCCCCATGACTCAACAGGATGTACGTCAAATCCAATTGGCGAAGGCGGCCTTGTTCACCGCGGCGCGTACATTATTAAATCGCAGCGGTTTGGAATCTCCTGATAAAATCATCCTCGCTGGCGGTTTTGGAAGTTACATTGATAAAGAGAAAGCCATGCTGATTGGCTTGATCCCTGATTGCGAGTTGGAAAATGTTTACGCAGTTGGAAACGCAGCGGGTGACGGAGCGCGCATTGCCTTGTTGAATGTCGAGAAACGCAACGAGATCGACGAAGTAACCCGCAAAGTGGAACGCTTTGAATTGCCCACCGACCCTGAATTCCAAAATCAATTCATGCTGGCGACGAGCTTCCCGCACATGAGCGAGCCATTTCCACATATCGCGCATTTAATTCCCAATCGAGTTGCGGATCCAATGGCAAAGAATTTCATGGGCAAATAAAAAATCTTTAACCACGAAGGACACGAAGTGTCACGAAGGAAAACCTTAGTGCCCCTTCGTGACACTTCGTGGTGAAAAATAGGAGAGCAGGATGAATAAGTTTTTGGAGCGTTTGAACGGCGGGGAAATTCTCGTTGCGGATGGGGCAACGGGTTCGAATTTGCAAAAGATGGGTCTCAAGCCTGGCAAGCCGCCAGAGGATCTCATCATCGACGACCCCGACACTATTTTGAATTTGGCGAGTTCCTTCGCCAAGGCAGGCTCGGATATTATTTTGACCTGCACCTTCGGCGGCACCCGCATGAGGATGAAGGATTCAAAATATCAGGATCGGACTCCGGAAGTGAACATGCGCGCGGCGGAGATCGCTCGCAAAGCCGCCTCTTTACGTAACGGAGGGCTGGTCGCTGGTTCTATGGGCCCCGTCGGCGCTTTGATAAAGCCCTACGGTCCGCTGGAAGCGGATGATGTGAAAACCACCTTTGCCGAACAAGCCAAAGCCCTTGCCGATGGCGGCGTGGACTTGTTGGTGATCGAAACCATGTTCTCGTTTGAAGAAACGACTGCCGCATTTGAAGGCGCACGCTCCGTCACTGACCTGCCCATCGTGGTCTCCTTCAGCTACGACCGTGGCACACGCACAATGATGGGCGTGAAGCCGAAGGATGTGATGAAACGTTATACAGAAATGGGCGCAACCCTCGTTGGCGCGAATTGCGGAAATACATTGGCAAACATGGAACTTGTTGTCAAAGAATATGCAGATACTGTGCCCAACTTCCCACTGTGGGTCAAGCCGAATGCTGGCGTCCCGCACATGGACATCGAGACCGAGCAGGGCGTGTATGACATGGGTCCCGAAGACATGGCAAATTACGCAAAGAAGTATGTTGAGTTGGGTGCAAAGGTCGTGGGCGGCTGTTGCGGGAATACGCCCGAGCATATTGCGGCGATTGCGAAGACTGTGAAGTAGTGCGTAGCGGGAAGTAAAAAGTAAAAAGTGGTCAGTGAACAGTAATCAGTGACGGATTACGAATTAACGGAAAACGTAGTTCGTAATCCGTAATTTTTTAAAGGTGAGCCATGCGTGAAAAGATACTCGGTCTGTTATCTGGCAAAAAAATAGACGAACAGTCTGCTTTTAGCGGGTTGATTCACGTCACAGCAGAAGGGCTGGAACGTGAAGGATTAATCTTTCACGAAATCCATAAAGACGCGCAGAAGATGGCGAAGGCGGCGGCGAGCACGTTTCGTTTGACAGGGATGCCATCCGCGACGCTGCCGTTGGATTTATGTGCTCCTGCCGAGGCGTTGGGCGCGGAGTTGAATTTTTACGAAGGCAGCGAGTTTCAATTTCCGCAGGTGAGGGGGGCGTTGGTTGAAAGCATAAAAGAGATTAGAGAATTAGAGATTAGAGATTGGGGGAGGGGGAGATTGCCGATTATCTGTGAAGCGATTGGGTTGGTGAAGGATGATATTGGCAGGGAGGTTGTTATTTCAGGGATGATACCGGGGCCGTACACTTTGCTTTTGTATCTTTGCAATCCACGGAATTTATTTATTGAAATGAAGAAGGAACCACATGCGGTTCTTGATGCACTCTTTCATCTTTCTTCTTTCCTTTCTCAAATCGGTCAGGCCTATCGAAAGGCAGGCGCAGACTTTATCACCATCCACGAGATGGGCGGGTCGCCGGGGTTTATTGGGCCTGCGAAATTCGAGCAGTTCGTTTTGCCTGTGTTGAAGGCCCTGCATGAAAAATTACCAGCGCCGCGCGTGCTGTCTGTGTGCGGGAATACGAACAAGGCGATGCATTTGCTGGCACAAGCTGGGGCTGATGCGATCTCAGTAGACCAGACGAATGATCTTGCGGCATCCCGCGCGATGTTGAAAAATATGCTGCTGTTTGGGAATATCGATCCCGTAGGGACGCTGTGGCGGGGAGAAAATGCCCAGGTCGTTGAAGCAGTTGTCAGCGCGAAAGAGGCGGGGGTGGATGCAGTCTGGCCGGGCTGTGATTTGGTCGTTCAAACTCCGATTGAAAATATCAAATTGATGACAGTCAGTCTATAACGGCCTGTTTTTTATTCAAATTTACAGCGCTTGTCTTGACGCTTTAAACGTGATGTGCTACCATCCTTTGTTGATTATGATGAATGAGGAGAATCTATGAGTAAAAAACAACGCGGCTTGCTGGTGGTTTTTGTTTTTGTGATTTCAACCATGTTGGTGTCCGCCTGCACGCAATCTTTGTCTTCCGCCCCCGTTGCAACGCCGACATTAATTCCGGAAGGGCTGTTTGTTCAGCCGCTTTCTTCGGCGGAAAACCCAATGGCGATGATCGAGGAATTTGCCAAGCAGACCGCCGCAGCGCAAACCACTGTGGCTGGAGGCGGCACTCCCAGCGTGCCAAGTACGCCCACCACGCCGCAAGCAGCCACAACCGGAACTGTCATCACTCCGCAGAGCGGCGCAATTGCCAGCGCCACTTCAACCCCTGTTGTTATCAGCACACCCACCAATGCAAATACACAACCCGCAGGGACTGCAGTTCCAGCGGGCACACGGCCTCAAGAATGGTTTTTGCAAGCCGGTGAATGGCCCTATTGTATTGCCCGCCGTTTCGATGTAGACCCGGATGCCTTGATCAGCGCAAGCGGACTCACCAGCCCGGATATATATTATGTGGGTCAAAAGTTAATCATCCCGCAAAGCGGTTCCTTCCCCGGACCTCGCGTTTTGTTGGCGCACCCGACCACATACACTGCCACCGCAGACGATACAGTGTACGGTGTGTCTTGTAAATTTGGCGATGTTTATCCTGATGCGATTGCTTCTGCGAATGGCATCTCGGTCTCAGCAAAATTGACCGCTGGGCAACAGATAAAGATACCGTAGAACCCAAACCAAAAGCCCAGGCAGTTGACCTGGGCTTTTTCTTTGTACTTTCAAAGGAAAACCCCATGCCGTTTGAATTGCTTCGTTCTGAAACTTTGCTAAAAGGGCGCGCCTTCACCATCCGCCGCGATACGATGAAGACCCCCGACGGACGCGAAACAAAATTTGATATTGTGGAACATGGCGGGTCTGTCATCATCATCCCCATGGATAATGAAGGCAACCTGCTTTTTGTCCGTCAATATCGCCACGCAGCAGGCATGGACTTACTCGAACTGCCCGCCGGCACACGCGATGGTGACGAGCCGTTTGATAAATGTGCCGCGCGCGAAATCCGCGAAGAGACGGGCATGGAGGCAGGCACGTTGAAACACATCGGCTCCTTCTACCTCGCGCCTGGGTACTCCACCGAATACATGGGCGTCTTCCTGGCAACAGACTTGAAACACAACCCCCTCGAAGCAGATGATGATGAATTTTTATCCGTTGAAAAAATCCCTGTGAAGGAAGCCATTTCAATGGCAGAGCATGGTGACATGCCGGACGCCAAGTCACTGGCGGCGCTTTTAATGGCGAGACCATTCCTGGAAAAACTTTCATAATTAATAACTCACCTTACGCAGTTTTGCGTGTTTTAGGGTCATGTCGCCCTGAGCGGAGCGAAGGGTCTCTACGACTATCTTAGAGACCCTTCGCTCCGCTCACATCGTCCCGATGTCCTTCGGGAGGGAATCATGGGCGGTGCGTAAGGTGAGTAAGTAATAAAGTTTTAAACGCCTCGAAATCGGAGCGTTTTTTTATTCCTACTATTCCTGTCCAATATGTGACAACCCACAGGGGGATTTAAGTCATATATAACTAACGTAATTCGTCACCGGGGGATACACTTGTGACCGTGAAAATCATAAAAAAGCAAAATTTCGGGGCATTTTGCCTCGCGCAAAGGAGCAAGTAATGAAACAACCAATCATCATGATCGACGGCAATGAAGCAACCGCAAGCGTTGCCCACCGTCTCAGCGAGGTGATCGCTATTTACCCGATCACACCCTCCTCCGGGATGGGCGAATTCTCCGACGAATGGTCTGCCAAGGGAAGGAAGAATCTTTGGGGAACCATCCCCCTCGTCATTGAAATGCAATCAGAAGGCGGCGCGGCGGGAACCGTGCATGGCGCGCTTCAAACTGGCGCGCTCACCACCACCTTCACCGCGTCTCAGGGTTTATTGTTGATGATCCCGAACATGTATAAGATCGCGGGCGAGCTGACCAGCACCGTCTTCCACGTGGCTGCGCGCGCCATCGCCTCCCACGCCCTTTCCATTTATGGCGACCATCAAGATGTGATGGCCGTGCGTCAGACCGGTTGGGCATTGCTCTCCTCCGGTTCCGTGCAAGAGGCGCAGGATTTCGCCGCGATTTCGCAGGCTGCCACCCTCAAAGCGCGCATTCCTTTCATGCATTTCTTTGATGGATTTAGAACCTCGCACGAAGTAACCAAGATATTCCAACTGACGGATGAAGAACTCCGCCTCATGCTGGACGATGAGCTGGTGCGTGCCCATCGAGCAAGAGGACTCACGCCTGAGCATCCCACCCTGCGCGGAACCGCGCAGAACCCCGATGTGTACTTCCAAATGCGCGAAGCCTCCAATAATTACTACACCGCCACTCCCGCCATCGTGCAGGAGATGATGGACAAGTTCGCCAAGGTTACGGGCCGCCATTACAACCTCTTCGACTACAGCGGACATCCCGATGCCGAACGCGTCATCATCATCATGGGTTCAGGCGGCGAAGTTGTGGAAGAGACCGTTGCCTACCTCGCCAAGAAGGGCGAAAAAGTGGGCGTATTACGCGTGCGTTTGTATCGCCCATTCTCCATTGAACATTTCATCAAGGGTCTGCCCAAGAGTGTGAAATCCATCGCAGTGTTGGATCGAACCAAGGAACCTGGCTCCAACGGCGAACCGATGTATTTGGATGTGGTAAATGCTTTGGTTGAAGGTTCCAAGTTGAAGGTGGAAGGAAAACCTGCAACCCTTCGACAGGCTCAGGGCAACGCCTTCCAACTTTCCAACCTTCCAACCGTGATCGGCGGGCGGTATGGGCTTTCCTCCAAGGAATTCACCCCTGCCATGACGAAGGCTGTATTTGATGAATTAGCCAAACCCGAACCCAAGAATCATTTCACCCTCGGCATTAATGACGATGTCTCAAACACCAGCCTAACCATAGACTCCTCCTTCTCTCTCGAATCCGAAGGCATGGTCAGTTGCGTATTCTTTGGCCTCGGCTCCGATGGAACCGTGGGTGCGAACAAGAACTCGATCAAGATCATCGGCGAAGAGACCGAGAACTACGCACAAGGCTATTTCTATTACGACTCGAAGAAGTCTGGCACAGTGACCATGTCTCACCTGCGCTTTGGGCCCAAGTCCATCCGCGCGCCGTATCTCATCGAAGCCAATCAGGCGAATTTTGTAGCCTGCCATCAATATTCCTTCCTCGAACGCGTAGACATGCTCAAATATGCCAAAGAGGGCGGCATCTTCCTGCTCAACAGTTTGTACGGCCCCGATGAAATTTGGGATCAACTTCCGCAGGAAGTGCAGAAGGATATCATCACGAAGAGACTCAAGTTCCACGTCATCAACGGCTATGAGGTCGCTACCAAAACAGGCATGGGCGGGCGCATGAACACCATCATGCAGACGGCCTTCTTCGCCATCAGCGGAATTCTTCCGCGCGAGGCGGCGATTGCCGAGATCAAACACGCCATCGAAAAAAGCTATGGCAAGCGCGGTGAAGCAGTTGTGCAAATGAATTTCGAGGCTGTGGATGCGACTGTCGCGAATCTTTATGAGGTCAATGTTCCAGCGAAGGTAACGTCAAAGACGACGCGCAGGCTCCCAGTCCCGAAAGAGGCGCCTGAGTTTGTTCGCGATGTGCTCGGTCAGATCATCAACTCGGACGGCGACAACATCCCCGTCTCTGCATTCCCAATTGACGGTACCTTCCCCACTGGCACAACGCAATGGGAGAAGCGCAATCTGTCGCTTGAAATCCCCGTGTGGGATGCAGACATTTGTATTCAATGCGGCAAGTGTGTGATGGTTTGCCCGCACGCGGTCATTCGGCATAAAGTGTACGATGAGAAGTTGGCGGCTGGCGCGCCTGAGACGTTCAAACACATGCCGTCGAAGTTCAAGGAGTTTTCGAGCGGGTTTGCATATACCGTGCAGGTCGCGCCCGAGGATTGCACGGGCTGTACTTTGTGTGTAGAAGTTTGCCCCGTGAAAGATAAGCGCGCGGTAGGGCGACGCGCCATTAATATGGAAGCCCAGCCGCCCCTGCGCGAAGCCGAAGCGAAGAATTGGGATTTCTTCATGAACATCCCAGACATGGACAGGAAGTTATTCAACCCCTCCACGATCAAGAACTCGCAGTTGCTGCGCCCGTTGTTTGAGTTCAGCGGCGCGTGCGCGGGTTGCGGTGAAACTCCGTACGTGAAGCTGGTCTCGCAATTGTTCGGTGACCGCGCTGTGATCGCAAACGCGACTGGCTGTTCATCCATTTACGGCGGCAACCTGCCCACTACACCGTGGGCCAAGAATGCCGAAGGACGCGGACCTGCCTGGTCGAACTCGCTGTTTGAAGATAACGCCGAGTTTGGTCTGGGTATGCGCCTGACGATTGACAAGCAGAACGAATATGCACGTGAATTACTGAAATCTTTTGAGCAGATCGTAAGCGCCGAGTTGGTCGAAGCCATTTTGAATGCCAACCAGGAAGACGAAACAGGAATTGGCGCTCAGCGCGAACGCGTTGCTCAATTGAAAGATAAACTCAGCAAGTCCAGCGACAGCCGCGCAAAAGACCTCATCAGCCTGGCGGATAACCTCGTCAAGAAATCAGTCTGGATCATCGGCGGTGACGGCTGGGCCTACGACATTGGCTACGGCGGTCTCGATCACGTGCTTGCCAGCGGGCGCAATGTGAACATTCTCGTTTTGGATACCGAAGTGTATTCAAACACTGGCGGGCAGGCCAGCAAGTCCACACCGCGGGCGGCGGTTGCGAAATTCGCCATGAGCGGCAAAGGGATGCCGAAGAAGGATTTGGGTCTCATCGCCATGTCTTACGGCTATGTGTATGTTGCCCGCGTTGCCATGGGCGCGAACGACCAGCAAACGCTCAAGGCATTGCTCGAAGCAGAATCCTATGATGGGCCATCGCTGGTGATCGCGTACAGCCCGTGCATTGCGCATGGCTACGATATGGCAAAGAGTCTCGAGCAAGCAAAACTGGCGGTGCAATCCGGTCACTGGCCCATGTATCGCTACGATCCACGCCTTGCCGAGCAGGGACATAACCCGCTTGTCATCGAATCTAAAGAGCCGAGCATTCCAATCTCGCAATATGCTTATAATGAAACCCGTTACAAGATGCTCATCCAAATGGATGAAGAGCGCGCTGAAAAATTGATGAAGGAAGCGCAGCACGATGCGAAATCCCGCTGGACTTTGTACCAGCAGATGGCATCCATGCATTATGGAAACGGCAACGGCAACGAGGAGAAAAATTCATGACGGATCTTTCCACGACCTATCTTGGCCTGAAATTAAAGAACCCACTCGTCGCCTCGGCATCTCCGCTCTCAAAAAAAAATGGAGAAAGCGCGGAAGTTGGAGGAGGCGGGGATTTCCGCCATCGTGATGTATTCGCTCTTCGAGGAGCAGATCATCCACGAATCGCTCGAACTGGATCATTACCTGACTCGCGGTTCTGACTCATTCGCCGAAGCCCTAACCTATCTCCCCGATGGCGGCATGTATGCCGTCAGCCCGGAGAAATATCTCAACCAGTTGACGGCGCTCAAGAAGGCATTGAGCATTCCCGTTATCGGCAGTTTGAACGGCGTCTCGAAAGGCGGCTGGACGAGTTACGCAAAAAAAATTCAGGATGCTGGCGCGGATGCCCTCGAACTTAATCTGTACTACCTCCCCACCGACCCCGACCTCACCAGCAGCGAACTGGAAAACGCCCAGGTGGAATTGGTTGCAGAAGTAAAATCCGCCATTGCCATTCCGCTGGCAGTCAAACTCAGCCCATTCATCACCGCCCTGCCAAATTTCGCCAGGCGTATCGTGGAAGCAGGCGCAAATGGGCTTGTGTTGTTCAACCGCTTCTACCAGCCTGATATTGACCTGGATGAATTGGACATCATCCACAACCTTGACCTGAGCACATCTTCAGACCTGCGTTTGCCATTGCGCTGGATCTCGATCTTGTACGGCAAGGTCCATGCAGATTTCGCGCTGACAAGCGGAGTGCATACGGCGAAGGATGTCATCAAAGCGATGATGGCTGGGGCGAAGGTGGCGATGACAGCTTCGAATCTGCTCCATCGTGGCGAGCAGGCTGTCGGTCCGATTCTGAGCGAAATCGAAGAGTGGATGAAGGAACGGGAGTACGAATCCGTCGAACAGATGCAAGGGAGTATGAGTCAGAAGAACGTCAAAGAACCTGCTGCGTTCGAGCGGGCAAATTATATGAAGGTACTGGGGTCGTGGCGCGAGTTGTCATAAACGCATAAATCGAATCAAAAAAGGCTTCCACGTTGGAAGCCTTTTTATTTTATAATAATCAAAAGCTGGAGGGCTATTCCTGAACAGGAGCGGCGGCGGCTTGCTTGCGTTGACGGAAGGTGATGCGTCCACGCGCCATATCGTAAGGAGACATTTCAAGCGCTACGCGGTCGCCAAGCAAAATGCGGATGTAATGCTTGCGCATTTTGCCGGAGAGGTACGCCAGCACCTCGTGGCCGTTATCCAACTTTACACGGAATTGAGTGCCCGGCAACGCTTCGATTACCAGACCATCCACTTTGATTTTGCCTTCTTCTTTTGTCATACACGCCTCTTGAACTATTCAGTATCCTTGAAGGAACGTCGTTTGATGCGACGGATTGCCTTCTTCTTTTCCATACGGCGGGTTTCGCTCTTCGAGACGAACCAGCGTTTGCGGCGAACAGTGCTTAAAATGCCGCTCTTGACGATCTTCTTGCGAAAGCGTTTGAGCAGGGAGTCCTGCGACTCACCATTTCGTAAATTTACAACTGCCACTGTATTCACCTCCTTTCCGTTTGGAATAAAAAATCGGCTGTCACACAGACTCAGCCGAAGGCATTCATCAAAAACCTGAAACGAACTCAATGACCGTGCGATCAAAAACTGCGCTTCAACTCTCCTTGATTTAGACCTGTGGACGAAAAACCCACAACCGAATTCTGCGAACGAGATTATACATGATAAAAACGCGCCTGCAAAGGTTTAGACAGGATTAAAACATGGCTGTAGCAAAGTCAGGAAAATCTTAGCGCGAAATACGCGAAATTGGCGAATGGACGCGAAAAAGGAAAAATTCGCGCTCTTTCGCTTTTTTCGCGGCGTTCGCGTTAAAACGACGCCATGAATTCAGAACCACGTCAAGCGACTTTGCAACAACCATAAGGATTAAAATCGCCTTACCAGCCGCCGAACAGGCGTGGCTGCGTAATTTTGCAGAGAATCCAGAGGAAATATGTATAATGAGAGGGCATGAAGGAAATAATAGAAAAAATCAAGGCGGACGCCCGCTACCAGAAAAATATTGAGTATGGTGAACCGCGCTCCGGGCACCCGGAAGGCAAGGTTAAATTCCACATTGCAGACCTGGAAGCCAACCTGGAATTGCTTCGGGAAAAGATACCCGGAGAAGAGAATTATTGGAAACTCAAATTCATGATCCACGTTCACGATTCGTTCAAGGCGGAGGCGGAAAAAAATTCACCAACGCTTCATCCCCGCAACCACGCATCCCTGGCAAGGGAATATGCCAGTCAATTTACAAGCGATGCCGACCTGCTCAATATGATCCAATTTCACGATGAAAATTACAAATTATGGAAGGACTACTCGCAAACAGGTAGCTATGACGAGCAGGGGTTCCAAAACCTGCTGGCGATAGTCAAAAATTGGGATCTGTTCCTGCTGTTTATGATCATCGACGGCTGTACGAGGGGAAAGGATTACTCGAAACTCGGCTGGTTTATCAATGAAGTAAAAAAATACAGGAAAACCGCAGTAGACTCTTCCTGGGTTTTGCCCTCTGTGGAATAACCTGGAATTTGTCTTGACAATTTCGTAGAGAATTTTTTCTTGAGATTCTCATCGGCTTGCTTAAGAAACCATTAAGTTGTACACTTCTATCGCTTGTCTCATAAATTACTAAACTTTTTGGCAAGAATTGCGAGTAAGAAATGTGATTTTAGTTTAGTAAATTATGCGATACTCTGTAAATGGAAAATTGATCCTGTCATAGCCGAGGGAAAATATACATCCATCATTACAGCGGAGGGATTATGCTTCAACTACTACGCCGTTTCATTTTGCGGATCATTGAAAGATGGGGACGTAATCGCGGTTCGCCGACGGTCAAATTCGAGAATAGAAAGATTACTTTTGCCGGGGAAGACCTGTATACAGGCGAATATTTATTTCTTAGGTTGCTGCGGGCAAACGCTTTTTATTTACCCCTGCCCCCGAACGCCTACGGTGTCGTAATCTACCCAGATGGGACAACCCGCAACATGGCCGGGGGACTGCATGAGGCCCCGCCCGGCCTCTACAAATTGCAATATGTGGATAAGCACGAACGATTTGATGTTACCGCACCCATCTCAGAGATGGCGCTGGATGGGGAAAAACTTACACTCACCGTGATTGTTCGATATCGCGTTTCCGACCCGCTGACGGCCTTCCGTATTGAAAAACCGATCGAAACCCTGATCGAGCATCTCCAAACGGACCTGGCTCAATACATCCGCACCCACAACCATAATGATATCGCCGATTCGCCCACAGCGAATGACAGTAAAATCCTCGCGTTCTTTACCCAAAGGCACGTAAACCGCCACCCCCTGTCGCGGGCCATCGCGCTGATCGGAATTGAACTCAAGGAATTTACCGGAGACAAGGATTACATCAGCATCCGCCGAAATGAGACGATCCAACGGCAGCAGGACCAGATCGACAGGGAACAACTGGATCGCAAAAAAGAGATAGAAAAAATAAAAACAGAGCATAAAACAGAGATCGAAAAGATCAACGCCAAGGCGGCGGCGGAACAATCTGCGCTGCGGAGCGAGATATTACATGAAAGCCAGAAGCGGGATATTTTGCTGGATGAGCTGCGGCAGAAATCCCAGCGGCGGCACGAACTTGTCGTCAAAGCCGTGGATGCCATCAGCCAGGCATTGGAGCATTCCGGTTATTCGAGAAACACTGCCGAAATAAAAAGCGCCATCGGCGATTTGCTTTCCGCCATCCGCGAAGACCGCCCCGAAACGCCTCAGGAGCCTTCTAAAAACAACGCCGGCGGCGCGCGCACAACGAACAATGACAAGATCGAAAACCTGACGAATACACTGCTCAACCTTTTGAAGCCAAGAAAATGAACGCGCCCTATCTTGAAACGACACAAACGCAGGAAGGCTGGCAGGCAATGTTTGCCTTTCAGGTTTTCCATCGTCCCGCGGCGGAATGGCTGGCCATGCGCTGGGGGTTCAATGCAGGCGCCCTCCTGGACGAAGCCCTGGAGCGTTATAAGCTTTTTATCGAATCCCAATCGCTGAGCGAGACTGCCTTCCTCGCAAACGATCAGCCAGACCGCACGCTGGCAATGCGTGGCGTGAACCTGCCGGGAAAAGGATTGCAAATGGCCCTGCTGGGCAAAGCAACCTCCCCCGAAAAATCACAGGCAGCGCTGGCAGCCAGGAATTATGCCCGCGAAATTTTTTCCGTTTTTCCCCACGATTTCATCCTTGAGCCTGCCGAATTAAAAACTGATTACGACCGTCTTTACGGGAAGGATTTTTTCGCAAGAAGCCCGCAAGCCGCATCCATTCAGCGCGAAGCCGCATATATGCCGCCCATGAAACATCAATATTTTTCCGGGTTCTGGCAATCCAGTCCGCGCGCGAATGAGCAGGTCTGGCGCGCGCTTTCCAACATGCCACAAACTGCCATGTTGAACATCGTCATTCAGCCATCCACCCTCTACGAAGGCGAAAAGGAAATGTTGTTGGAAGCCAAAAAAATACCTGCGAAAACAGGGCAGGCTGAGGATGAAGACGAAGCGGAACAAAAGGAGAAAAACGAAGAAAGTATTTTTTCGGCCCATATCGCATGGGCAGATGCTTATATTAAACGGCGGCTTACCCTGTGGAAAAAATTTTTTCTTTTGCAGGTTCATGTGCTGGTGGACGGCGCAGTGGATGAAAATTTGCTACGCTCCATTGGCTCCACCATCACCCGCGACTCAAAAGAGCCTTCCATGCCGGGGTATCAGATCGCGCGCCCAAATTCAGCGGATGAGGAAAAGGCATGGCGCGAACGGATTCGTTCGCTGGATTTCCTGCCATCCTCCATGCACATTCATGACCTGGCCGATGTTGATGAAGCCTTCGCCGTCTTTCGCCTCCCCTACCGCCCGGATGCTGGTCTGCCAGGAGCGAATTTTATCTCCGCTGTGAAAGAGCCGCCCAAACCATCAGGATAATGACATCATGGCTGCCAGGAAAAACAGAAATTTTATCCACGTTCGCGTGATAAAGCACCTCCCACAAGGGCTGTCTGTTGTTTTGGACAACGGGGAGCGCGGGATGATCCGCGTGCGTGAGATTTCCTGGGAGAACGAGGATGCCGTACACTGGAAAAAAAATTATCCAATCGGGTGGGATGGGTATGCGTTTTCGATCCCTGCCCAAAAAGGGGAGGCGCTTGAATTCAGCCTGCGGCTTACAGAAAAGGATCCGTGGGATGAGTTTGCCAGGGGATTCGATAAAAGCCGCGTCTTTGAAGGCGTGGTGACCGGGGCATTCGATTACGGCGCGTTCATCGAGATCGCGCCGGGGCTTTCGGGGCTTTTACATAAATCGCAAATTCCAGACTGGGTGCAGGCTTCGGCCTCCGAGTTGTTCTGGCATGGCGACAAGGCGCTGGTTGTGATCCGCGAATTGGATTATGCGGAGCGATTGATAAAGCTGGGCATGGCTCCGGCTGGCGATCTGACAGGGGAGAATCTGCCGGTTGCGGAGAATCAGCCTTCGGTTAAGTTTGAGGCGGGCAACAGGGTTGAGAAATTACTCAGCGTAGACATCCCCCGCAGGCATATTCTGGTTGTGGAAAATGATGCGTCGCAATCGCAGGTGGTGTGCGGCTGGCTGCGCGAGTTGGGCCAAAGTGTGGATGCGGTGTTCAGCGCGGAAGAGGGGCTTGAGTTTCTCGAAAAATCCCAGCCGGATGTTGCGCTGGTGGATATTGGCCTGCCCGGTATGAGTGGAACAGACCTGGCAAGATACGTTTTGGAGAAATACCCCCAGGTTCAAGTTGCAAACGCAACGGACTGGGCGCACGCAAACGGCATTAAAGATACGCTCGATGAATTGCAAACGCTTGGGGTAAAACTTTTATTCAAGCCATTACTGCCCGAAGATTTGATTTCTCTGCTTTCGCCTGAGTATGGGCAAGAAGTTGTGTTGCCGCAGGAGGAGCAGAAGTTATCGCTTTCCAACATTCCGAAACTGGATGCAAAAAAATCCATTCACTTGCTGTTGGGCACATGCAGGAAACATTTGGGGGTGGAGCAGGTGTTTTTGTTTTCGCTCGATCCTGCGCAGCGCAGGGTGGGGATTGTGGAGCGTTCGGGGGATGGTTTTGTAAACAAGGGCGCGATCCCGCAATTGATTTACAGTCCGGTGCGCGATGCTGCGGAGGATCGTGAGCTGGTGACTGCAAATGAAATTACAGGGCGGGAACGCAAACGTTTTAGCCACCTTCTGGAGTTTTCTCCCACGGCGGTTTCGTGCATTGGCGTGCCTGTGCCTTCGCAAACCAGCATGAAGTATGCGCTCTTTGCGCTGGATCGGCGCGTAAAATCATTTGGCGGCGAAATAAAGATTTATGTGGAAGGGATGGCGCTGGCCATCGGCGCTGCGTTGGACCAGAACGACCTGAGGGAACGATCTGCCTTGATGCAGCGTTCGGCGTTGATCGGGAATGCGACCAGCGGGATGATGCACGAGATCAATAATTTGGTGGGGCCGCTTTTGTACGGCTCGAACAACCTGAAGAAAAAGCTGTCGCAGATCGAGAGGCAGACGGGGAAGCCAAATTATACGGAGATCAATGAGGAGATTACGAAGATTCAGCAGGATGTGCGCAAGATCATCAACACCACGAAAGCGTTCACCCGAATTGCGGCCAAGGGCAGGGATGAAATTCTGAGGGTGGATGAGATCATCGAGGAAACGCAGCTGCTTTTGCAAGATATCAGCAAGGGGGCGAAGGTGTCGATTCATTTCAGTCCTCCGAATGAGTTGCTCATCGTGCGCAGTCAGTCGGTTGTTTTGGAGCAGATCATTTTGAACGTGATCTTGAATGCCATTCAGCAGATTGCGGAATTACGCCCAGCCATTGGGGGGTGGATAAAAATAAATATGGGACTGGTGAAAGAGGCGCGGGGCGAGCCGCGCTGTCGGATTTTTATCGAAGACAACGGGCCTGGCATCCACACTCGGTTATGGGAAAAGGTCTTCGATGCTGGCTACACCACCCGCCGCGAGGGAAGCGGCATTGGGTTGTACATATCCCGCAATTTGATGCAGGATATCGGCGGCGAAATTTATATTTCAGAAAGCCGCATTTTGAGTGGAACCACATTCGTGCTGGAATTTCCAGTCCATTTATGAGGGCATCAATATGTGCCGTGTATTAATTCTCGACGATGACAAACGCTATGCCGAATCGCTAAAACCTGTGGTGGATGAATTCGAAGGCAACGGGACGGTGACAGATACCGCCTCCACACTGGACGAGGCGCTGGGTTGCGCTCAACAGGCAGTTCTCTGCGGACAGCCTTACACGGTCTTCATCATAGACCAGCGGCTTGGCACAGGCAAGGACGGCATAGAAGCCATGAAGGATTTGCAGAATGCCAGCCCCGATTCGGATGCGATCATTCTTACGGGAATCGGCGATCATGAGGTTGGGAAACGAGCCTATCAGGCGGGAGCCTTTCGATATCTTGCAAAACCCGTTGAAGAGGAGGAGTTGACCTTCGTATTGAATTCGCTGATGCAATCCCGAAGGGAAGAGCTGGAGAACAAATGGCGGAAGGTCTTCAGCGAAATGATGGAAACCGCGCTGCACAAAACCAGTTTTATCGAAGTTGCAAAAGTGGTCGTGGAGTATTCGCTTCAATTGGGGTTCTCGCGGGCGCACATTTTCTGGTTTCCCAAAGGGGAAAAAACAAGCCTGCGCGAAGCTCTGACAGGAATTGAATGCGCGGGCGGTGATTCTGTTTCGGGGTTTTCCAATAAAAAGTTTACCGTTTCTCCTGCGAAGGAACTTTGGCGGTATTTACAAACACGCGATACTTCCTTCATTTCCAATGAGGAAGTGGGTAAAAAATTACGTTCGGAACTGGCCGCCATTGATTTTCCCTTTCCGGCAAGCGGGTTGTGGATGCTCCCTCTATGGAGCGGCACGGAGTTGCTCGGGGCGTTAACGCTCGATTTTTGGAAAACACAACGCCTGCTTGGCGCGCAGGAACGATCGCTGCTCAATTTCTTTGCGCGCCAGGTGGCAGTCACGCTTGAACACGCAGAGTTGTACGATGCGGAAAAACGCTCCACACAGGAAGCCGCCATGTTCAGCCACATCGGGCGGCAGGTGGGCACAAGGGCGGCCACGAAAAATCTCACCAACCTGCTCGAACAGATCCGCGTGGAAGTGGGCAAGCAATTCGATGTCTCCGATTTTTCGATATTTCTCCATGATGAACAGGAGAACACGCTTAATTTTGAATTACTGTACGAAAATGGAGCAAGGCAAAATAAGCCGCCCCGCCTTGTCGGGAATGGGCTGGAAGAGTATATGCTTTCCCAAAAACAGGCAACACGGCTCAACGATGTGCGCGGCTTCATAAAGAAGAATGGAATCAAAGTACAAGGCGCTGCTCCATTTGCCTGGCTAGGAGCGCCCCTGCAGGTGGGCGATAAAATTATCGGCGGGGTGTGTATTCAAAAACGGGAAAAGGGGATCGTCTTTTCAGAACACGATAAACAGCTATTGCGGTCGGTGGCGGACCAGGTGGCTGGCGCGGTACAGATCAGCGAACTTAAGAAGGAAGAGGATGAAGACAGGGAACGAATGCAGCTTCTCCAGCGCGCCAGCATGGAAATGCTGTGGATCGCGCGACGGAGCGAGGATGATTTCTGGCTCACTGTGTTGACCATTGCCACCGCCAATTTTGGGATGGGATTCAACCGCGCCCTGCTTTTTCTTTCAAAGGAAAACCGCGAAATCCTGCAAGGCAGGGCGGGGGTGGGCACAAATAATACCCAGGAGGCGCTTCGTCATTGGAAGCGCGACGAAAAACTAAAAAAGGACCTCACCTCTTTCCTGAGCGCGGTGGAAGCAGGCAAAGTTCGTCTTACGCCCTTCCACAAGCTGGCCCGCGAGGTGGATATTTCACTGGGCGAACTTGGAAAGGAAACGCGCGAGAAACTGGAAACCAGCAGGATCATAAAGATAAAAAGCGCAGACCTGCCGAAGCGCCTGCCTGTATCGATCATTCAACAATTTGAATTATCGGATTGTGCCCTGCTTTCCATCGGAACGGGCAATTACATCTCTGGGTTGGTGATCGTAGATAACAAGCACAACCAAAAACCGCTCAACGACAAATCACTGGGCAGCTTGCAAAGCCTGCTCGCCAATGCCGGGCTGGTTTGGGAAACCCTCCGTCAGCGCGAAAAGAGCGAAGACCTGCTGGACGCAAACCTTGAAATTCTGGGGTGGGCCAGCCACCAATCCCTAAAGAAAACCCTCGACCGCATCTGCAAAACCGCCCACGTAATCAGCCGCGCCGATTGGACGATCATACATCCCTTCCGCGCGGGGGAAAAACCCCTTGAAATAGAAGTGGAAAATGTGGGGCATTACGGGGAATTAAAATCTTCGATTTTGGACTTAACCAAAAGCAACCCGCGCATTGGGGGCGTATCCAGGCATGTATTAAAAAAAGGCGAGCTGGTGGTAAGCAATATCGACAAACGAACGTTGGGGATCGGCAGGCTGAAACTGTCGGAAAGTCATTTTATTCAACATGAAGGAGTTAAAGCCTTGATTGGGGTTGCGATTAAAGACCCTTATAGACAAAAGGCGCTGGGCATCCTGTACCTGGATTACCGCCAGCCGCGTGAATTTTCGGAGAGCGATATTCATCACGCTGAATCCCTTGCGAGCCTGGCCGCGGTGGCGATCTCCAACACACATGAAATAGAGGAAATCAAGCAGAGACGTCAATTCAAACTTGCCAAGGATATTGCAGAAGCGGTTGGCGCGAGCCTGAATCTCGAAACAACGATGGATGCAATCCTGAGCAGGCTGCATGATGCCTTTGGGAAAACCCGTCTGTGCGTTTTGTTATACGATAGGCCCATGGAGGCGTTGAAGTTCGCGCCTGGAACATCGAAATTTTACAAGATCAACAACCCAAAATATTCCCGACAGAACTCCTTTCCTTTGAACGGGAGAACCATCGCATGTCGGGTGGCGAGACGAACTTTGGTCGTAAAAAAAGTTCAATTGGATAATATTGGAGATGTTGGCAAGGACAAGGATTACCTGGTGCTTAACCCAAAAGTCAAGTCGGAATTTTGCATCAGCCTCCTGAGCACAAAAAATGAACTGCTTGGAGTGATGGTCCTCGAGAGGGGGCAGAGCAATGGATTTGGCGGCGATGATATCGAGATGATCAAAGCCGTTGCCCAACACATCAGCATCGCCATCGAACGCGCCCAGCAAAGCGAGGAACTGGAATACAACTCCACTGTGGCGGCGCAAACTTCGTGGGCGGCAAATATAGCGCATGAGGTAAATAACGAAGTCGGGAAAATCCTCAACTGGACCTACTTCATCCGAAAGATTGCCGGTGAGAATCCACAAATACAGGAATATGCAAAAAGCATCGAAGAAAGCGCCTCCCAGTTATCCAGCGCCAACCCCTGGACGAGCAAACCCCCGCAGGAGGTGGAAATCGACTCCATGTTGAAATCACACCTGCAGCAAAGTACCCTGCTCAGAAACATGGAAGTTGATTTTGATTTGAATGCGCCCGAAGCGCTGGTGATGATAAAAGTCGCCCAGTTTCAACACATATTAAGGCATCTCGTAAATAACGCGGCCAGGGCGATGAAGGAACTGGAGAAAAAAAGGATTTTTGTATCCACTCAATTGGCAAGGAATAAAAATACAGTTGAAATCCTTTTTCAGGATTTCGGCCCCGGCATCAGCGAAGAAAAACACACCTCGGCCTTCCGCAGGCGTTTTACCACCAAAGAGACTGGAGGGTATGGGCTGTTGTTCATTCGCCTGATGGTGGAAGACATGCAGGGTGAAATTATGCTGATGCCCTATCAAAAGGGAAAGGGAGCAACATTTTCGATCCGCTTGCCAATTGCAAATTCAACGATAGATCCAGGTGATTAAGTATGTATTACAATTTTTCCAATCCTCAAAAGAATAAGCCGCGCATCCTGTTCGTCGAGAATGACCCGGCAGCCCGCATCTCTTATCAAACCCTGTTCATGTATTGGGACTACGAGCCAATCCTGGCCATGGGGGCAGGCGCAACCCTGCTGGCTGACGCAAAGAAAAAAGCGCGGGAAAATGCCTGCTCCCTCGCATTGATAGACCTGCGTTTGTTCGACGATTACGACGAGCAGGATCTGAGCGGTTTAACCCTCGCAAGCGAATTGCGAAATACTGTGCGCCCCATCATCCTGAGCGGGCATGAAAGCTCCAATTTCCTGCGAACGATACACCAAAAATACCCAGACCTGACGTTCATCAGTAAAAACGACAGCCGCGATTCCTTTCAAGAAACGCTGGATGCAGAAGCCGCAAAGGTCACCGCAGCCAAAAGAAAACTTGTATTTGAAAACCCCGAAGCGCTGGAGGAAATCGCGAACTCATCCCTCGGAAAAAACGCCGGTGATTACCCCGACCAGATCGCGGATGTGTTTGCGCAATTATTCCCCAAGGCGGAAAAGCTCCGTTTTGAAAAGCTGGAACTGCGCCCCGCATCATCGAATATATCCACGGTGCCACGGCCCAATTCGGTGGTGCTGAAGGTATACGAGGGGAATTTCGAGCCGGTTGTGGTCAAACTTGCGCGCGCCGAAAAGATCAAAAAGGAGGTTGAAAATTACAACCAGCACATCCACCGCAGGTTAACCGGCAACTTCGCCGCCAGATTGGAGCGAAGCGCCACCCTCTGGGACATAGGCGGCGCAGCATATTCCTATGTGGGTGAATTTGACGTTAAGACCTTCTCCCGCTACTACGAGGAAAAAACCGCCGCGGATATCGAGGAATGTTTAGCGTTGTTCTTCGGCAGGTTATGGGGGCGGCATTATGAACAGGCATGGGACAAAGATAACGTCTCACTCTTCAAACTCTATTCGCAGGTTTGGGATGATTGGTATGAAAAAAGAAAGGATGATTTCTTTGCCGGGCGCTTCAACGGCTCCGACATGCTCAGCAAAAAGCTAAAACTCCCGGAGCCCATCAAATGGTTCAGGGAAAAAATCGCCGAATCTTCAAACGATCTCAGCCTTGTCAAGAAAACACGCATGGCCATCACCCATGGCGACCTGCACGGCGACAACCTGCTGGTGGATAATAAAAAGAACGTCTGGGTCATCGACTTCGAGCGCTGCGGAGAAGGACACATCTTGCAGGATTTCGTCGAACTGGAGGCGGATATTTTCAACCGTCTGGAGGAGCACAACGACAATTTTCCCGCCTATTTTAAAATGTGCTTCACTGTATTGAAACAAAAAAACATACACGGGTTCGAACCGTCTGAAATTGCATCCGAAGATCCGCGCATCGAAAAGGCTTTGCAAACCATCTCGGCCCTGCGGGCGCTCGCCGCACAATATACGAAGATCACAGACGCCCATGAATATTTATGCGGCCTCCTATTCAATATGATGTTCCGCGCCGCCATGATTCACAAAACAGACCCCCATCAAAAAAATCAACGCTCGCTATTGCTCGCCAGCCTTATTTGTGACCGTCTCGACCACTGGGACAAACCCTGGTCCCTGGCTGAAATGAACCTATAATACCCCCGGTCACAAAGCGCTTCCCATAGGGGAAAAAACGAGATTTGTGACCATGATGGATATACCCCAACCACAGGAGAACACCATGAGTTCAACCCCCTCCCATTATCGCGAAGAAGTATTAAAACCGTTTTTCAAGTACGTGAAGAGCGGCGAGTCATTTTATGTAGTTGGCGCGCCCAGCGTGGGAAAAACAAGGCTGATGGATTTCATCATGGGGGACGACCCGGATGCCCTTTGGGCAGGCGAAGAAGTGGATCGTAACTGGGTGAAAAGCCAATACCTCGGCGAAGACATCGCCTCAAAAATATGGCTGGCACGCGTAGACATGAATCGCATGAGACATGAAAACGATTGGGGATTTCAATTTTATGAATTACTGCTGCACACCCTCCTGCTGACATGCAACCGATGCCCAACACTGGAAAAAATCGAAATCTTAAAGGGCGATTTGGCCGCGCTCGATTCGCAGGTTATCCAAAGCAAGGATGCGCTGATGGCGCACCGCCTGCTCGAAATGTCTGTGAACATGATCTGCCAATCCTATAACATTCAGATCTGTTTTCTCTTCGATGAATTTGACGAGACCTACAAATCCATGCCAAAGGAGGTATTTTCCCAACTGCGCGCCATTCGTGATGCCAACAAATACCGTCTAACCTATGTATTGTTTCTACGCAACTTGCCGGAGAATTTACGCGTCCCCCTTGATAATGAAAGTTTCTACGAATTAATTTCACGCAACATGCTTGGGCTGGGTCCCTACTCCGCGATGGATACCTTCCACATCATTGGGCAGTTGGAAAAACGCCGCGACCATGAATTGAGCAAGGAAAGCCGCGAATGGGTGTGGGCAAACAGCGGGGGCCACCCCGGGTTGCTCCAGGCATTGTTTTCGTTAATTAAAGAAAAACCCCCCGCCCCTGCACAAATGCAAAACCTGGAACGGCTGGCAAAACAGGAACTGGTGAGCGAGGAATTTCGAAAGATTTCGGATGGTCTGCTGGATGAAGAACAGGATGCCCTCAAAAAAATTGCGCATGGCGATCAAAATTCCGTCCCCCCCCTAACGGGCAAGCTGCTCCTCGCCAAAGGCATGATCAAACCTTTGAACGGACGTATGATCTTTTTCAGCCCGCTATTTGGGTACTGGTTAAAGTGATCTGTTGGCGTACTTCAAAATACGCAGGCCTTCCAACCTCAACGCTTCAGGGAAAACGGTTTTATAGATATTGCAATTGGGCGACTTCACATCATAACGCCCGGTTGCGCGGTATGTCGCCAGCGAACAGCCGCCTGCGCACCAGTGTTTCCATTCGCAGGTCTTGCAGCCTTCCTTTTCCACAACTGGGAGATTTTGAAGCCCCGTTTTGTCCATGCGAATAATACTCAAGGGGTCTTGATCGTGGATACTTGCACTTGGCTTCCGAATTAGCATCTGGCACTTGGCGATCTGCCCATTCTGGTCGAAGACCAGATAATTCTCGCCAACATCGCAAGTGCGTACATGCAAACCATGCAAATTTGCGCGGTCAATAATACTTCCGAGCGAGTTGCAGCGCGGCAGGTTGGATTCAATCACTTTAAAGGCTTTCAGCAATCCCGCAATCATCCCCTCATCGTTGTATTGCAAACCTGCCTGTTGCATTGAAAGTTCATTTTCACGATAGAAATTCAAATTAAAGGGGATGTCTTTTCTTAATATCCATTCCAGCAGGTCGGGCAATCCGTCAATTGTTTTTGCGCTCACAGTAACGGATATGTTTGGAACAAGCCCGTTGGAAAGTGCGCGGTCTATGCCTGCTGAAACTTCGGCAAAGGAGCCTTGTCCGCCTGCATGGGGGCGTTGGCTGTCGTGATCATCTCCCAACCCATCGAGCGAGATCATTAAACGGATATTCAATGAGGCAAGGGTCTGGGCAATCTCATCGGTGATGAGGGTTCCATTGCTAAGTAAAACTGCTTCGAGATTCAATCCAGCTTCTTCGATCTGCAACTTTGCATACTCGTGCAACTGAAGAATGAACGGAAAACGAATGAGAGGCTCGCCTCCCGCATATTTCAACTTAATGCGCTTGTACCGATGAATCTGTGCGGATCGAAGGATGGACTGAATTGCGGCCTGCGCGGTTTCGATGGACATATCCTCGCGTACATGAGGGAGGTAACAATAGGAGCAGCGCAAATTGCAGCGGTCAGTGATGTGAAGCCATGCGGTCAGCATATCGGGATGGGAGGCTGGCGCTGTCTGGGATGCATCTGCCTCCAGCAAGCCTTGCGAAAGAAAGCGATTCAGCAGGGAGGATGTTTGGGTGTTTTTTTGGGGGGAATGCCTGGGGCGAGAATCAAAGCCATTTAAAATGGAAACAGCATCCCGATTAAGAACAGAGGCGCCGCGCTGTCCATGAGGGGAAAGGTAAATTTGAAAGTTGTCGTCGAGCGGGAGGCGGATCATTCCATCGGGAATGCGCAGCGAATCCAAATTTAATGAAGTGGGGCGGGGAATATCGAGGGAGGATGAACAGGCGCAATCCCCTTCCATCACTCGGTGCGATTCGGGGCTGGTTAATAAGAGGGGGATATTTTGAGGCGTCATGTCGTCTCCGTGTTGTTATTTGGTGAGGCTTGTGGTTTCCAGGGTTGCCTTGAGGGTTTTGCGTGTTTTTGAAAGCGCGGCTTTTTCGGCTGGCGGGAGGCGGTCTATTTTTGCCAGTAATCTTTTTACATAGATCAGGGTTTTATCGATTCCTTCTGCGCCTTCAAATATGTGCAGACGCTCCTGCATTCGGTCGAGGCTTTCTTCGTAGCGGCGTTGATAAAAGCCTGAGGCTTTGTTGCGGGATGCCCATGCGGTTGCCATGCGGCTGGTTGCCTCGAAATAATGTTTGAAGGCAGTGTTGTACTCCCTCTGCAAATAGGCGATATCGCCGAGAGCAATATCGGCCTTGGCAATAAAAAAATCGATGCCTTCGGCTTGGGCGAGTTTTTGCGACCTGGCTGCATGTGCGCCACCTTTTTTCAGGTTTTCCTTTTGTTCCTTTCCGGTTGTTTGCATTGCCATTTTATAGTAGGTGACGGCGATATCGTCGAGGGTGTCTGCCTGCTGGTGTTTTTTGCCAAGGTCGAGGCTCAACTGGAGTGATTCATTCAAATATTTCAAGGCGTTTGGGAAAACTCCTTTTTCACGGTATGTGGAACCTATTTCATTTTTCACGACAATTAAATAGTCGCGATCGCGCAGGCGTTGAAATGTACGTTCGGCGTCAAATAACTCTGCGAGGGCGGCGTCGAAGTCATTCATAAATCGTTTCATTCTGCCGAGGCTGATGCGGGCCAATGCCTGCCCGCGATTGCTGTGCGCGGCTTCAAAAGCCTGGTATGCTTTTGTGAACAAATCCACGGCCACGGGAATGCGTCCGCCGTCTTCCATGATCAGCCCGAAGGTGTTGTAGCTCAATCCGAGTTCATAGGGGATATCGAGGGTGCGCCTGATGTTCAACCCGCGCCCAATAAAAGTTTTGGCCCGTTCCATATCTCCCAACAGGAAATAAATATAGCCCATATTATTCAGCACCCTGGCCTTGTGCTTCTTTGCCTCAAGAGCTTTCGCGGGTATTTTTAGCGCCTTTTTATAATAGAGCAGCGATTTATCGTATTCATCGCGCACGCGGTAGGCATAGCCCCAATTGTTATATACCTGGCCGAGTTGTTTCTGCAAGTGGGTACGTTCGGAACCTGGGGACGTTTTATTGATGAGCCGCTGGTAAATGGATTCGGCTTCTTTTGCGTGTTTGATGGCTTCCTTTGGGTTTCCTGTGTAGCTATCCAATTCGACGAGGAGCATTAATGTGGTGGCGCGCAGGGCGGGTTCCACGTTCGGTCTTCTGACGAATGCGTGCCAAATTCCTCCGGCCTTGGTGTAATCATCCCGCCGGAAGGCGGTTAATGCAACCCGGAAATCGTAGTTATCGCGTTCGCGCTTTGATATGCTGTTCTTGACCCCGTCCACTTCGCGGTTTAGCAATTCACAATAAGCAAGTTCATTGTAATGAACGGCGGTTATAAAACGGGTTTCGTAATATTTCAACCCGTTGTTCAAATCCAATCTTAAGCGATAATATAATTCCTCCGCCAGCAGGGCACGTTCACGATCATTTTTGGGAATATATCCGCCTTCAAGCAGTTTTTGGTTATCGATCTCCCTCTGATACCAATCAAGAACCAGGTCATAAGGTTTTTCTTTTTCATCGGAGTTTTCAGCAGGCCAGACATGGTCATTAACCAATTTTCGCATTTCGTCATGCAAGTTGACAATCAAACGGCCATCTTCAATTTCGCGGTATTTGATAAAGCTAAATCTCATCAATTCATCCAGGAGGGGTTTAACTTCGTCGATGGACAGGCCCAACAGGACGCTTAAGAGCGAGGCTTCCATTCGGCGCCATGCAAATGCCATAAAAAGGATTGCCATCTTTTTGTGCGTTTCGAGACGGCGCACCCAACCTACAAGTTCCGCGGCAAATGAGCCGGGGGAGTCGAGCAGTTCATCCAGTGAACCGACATTATTGGCAAGCCAATCGTATACCAGCGCAACATACAGGGGACGGCCTGCAGTCCGTTCATAGATCTGTTGAAATTTTTCCTCTTCAATTGAAACGGTCAGGTCAAAGTTTGTGGAAAAATATTGTTTGATCTCATTCAGCCCGAGGAGCGGGAGGCGGCGCGTCCAAACCGCTCCGCCAAACTTCGTTAAATCCATTTCCTTGCGCCCCGCAAAGACAATGACTGTCTTGTGTCTCCATTCCTCGCGCCCCTCCGCCATCTCCCGTTCCAGGCGGTCAATATCATTCAATAAATTTTCCAGGATCCATTCCTCCACTCCCCGCATTTCCTCGCATGTATCAAACAGGATCAGCACCTTTTTCCTGCTGTTCAATACTTCCCTATATTCATCAAGGAATTTTTCGTATGCGTGTTCAAAGCGGTCCTGGTGATCGGCGCCTGATAGTTCGGCATCTTCATACAAATCCCGTATCTCCCTTTGAAAGGGACCCTGGGGGTCAAACTTTAATCGAATCGCCAGTTCATCCAACAAACCAAAGTTGGTCTGGTTGCTGGTATCGTAAAAATCAATAATTCCAGTGGCGGCAAGGGAGTCGCCATATTCGGCGTGGGATATTTTTTCATATTGTTCAAGCAGGCGTGTTTTTCCAATGCCGCCATCGCCTGGAATATGCAGTATCCACTCAGCGCTTTCCCCTCTTAAAATGGAGTGGAATATTTCAATCTGTTCCTCCCTTCCAACAAAGATCGACTTGCTTAGTGATGGTGAAAACGCGAGGGTCATTTTAGCCTCCAGAAACATGGAAAATCACAAATAGTGGGATGGGTCGCCATATAACACCCATCCCGCCCAAAAGTCATCCGGTTTGTTTCGCATTGCCAGCCTGGATTGCCTTACGGATTCACCAAGCGTCTCCCCTGCCAATGCGTGCCTGTAAAATGTCAGCGCAAATTCACGCGCCCAATCATCCCTCACCCCCCACAACGGACCCAGGCAACCCTTGGCCCCCCCTCTTAAGGTTGAAATTGCAACGCCCTCCATAAATTCGCCCCTGGGCGATTGCGCATTATTCGTTGTTTGAGTTTGGGCAGATTTACAAGCGCTTAAATAAATAAACGCTGAACTGCTTAGCTGGCGCTCAAACTCCTCCGCCAGCCATGGGTAATCCTTCAATACCAAACTGCTCTTTTGAGGAACATCCACGTTAAAACGGCCATGCCCGGCATAATGAATTAGCCGATAGGAAGTATTACTTAACTTTAAAGCCATGGCATTTACAGTGGCTTTTTCGTGGATCAATACATCAACCTGCCATTTTTTCTTTTCCAACAGGCTGGCAACTTCCTGCGCCTCCTGCTCCGCCTCAGGCAGGTCGCCCGTCGGATTCCCAATAACGAGGGCATGCATTGAGTTTTCCGGGAGCGTGGGGTGAACAATATACCTGTCTCTGATTTGCGGTTTGCGCGCCATGGCATGGCGCAAGCAGAGATATTCCGAACCATCATGAAATAATTCCCAGGGGATGTCGCTATAATTAGCCACCAACTGGAAATTAGCATCCTTGTAGCGGGCAATAAAGTCACGCGCCTCCCGCGGAAGGTACGCAGCAAAAGAGGCAACGCCCGTCTGCTTCATGTTGCTGCGCCAGTCATCCCAACTATAATGCTGATGGGTATAGATACGTTCGGCAGGCCACATGGATTGCCCAACCTCACCCGACAAATACCAGGTTGTGTGATACTCAGACGGGGATGAGAACAGGCTTATAAAATTTATATTCTCGGATGGTTTTGTTGAATACTCATCAATAATTTCTACAAGGTTGGCTGCATTGCCCTGGCCTACCAACTCCAACAGTTCCACATCAGAATCCAGGGCAAGTCTTAATTCCACAAGTTTCTGTAAATCGCCTTCGCGATTGGCAGGGTCAAATCGGTTAATTTGCCTTCTTAATTCATCCTCAACATACTTTAACGCATCCTTTTGCATCGACACGGCAATGACGGCGGCATGGAATAAAATTTCACGCACAATCGTCGGATCAAAACTGTCAAATTCAGCATACAAATCTTTGATGATCTGGTGCAAGCGGATGTTCTCCTGCGTATGAAGAATGGACAAAACCTTCTGAAGCAATTTTCGCAGGGAGCGTTCCACTTCATACGCATTCGGCGTCATACGAATAAGATTTAATGGGGGATTCCGCAACTCCATAATTTTGTGGGTAACCCAGGCCGAGTCTGCAGAGCGAAAATCCTCAGGCAGGTCATCCACAGCGTTAAAAAGTCTTTTCAAGATATCCGGCTTGAACCAGCGCGGAACAGAAGCAACCTCAACAAATCTTTTAACCCAATCATCCGTATCCACCAAAATATGCCGCCGAATAACCTCATCGTATAATTTTTCGGCAAGCGGGATGCGGTGCTCCTCCACCGCATCCGCTTTTACCCCCATCCTGTCCAGTTCGTATACGATCATCTCCGTGCTATAGGGATGCCCATTTGAAAGGTCATAGATAAACCTTGTTGCAGGCCGGTAATAACCATCCAGCGTCAAAGCGCTGACATGGTCACCCGTATATTCAAAATTAAAAGGATCCATGGGGTATGCAGAAGCGACCCGTTTGAAATAGCTGGGCCAACTGCTTTCACGAATACGCCTGCCTCTTCCAGCAAGAAATAAAGCCACACCCGGAGAACGTTCCGCCTCCAAAAAAAGGCGTAAAAAATCCGTACCCAGCCAATTAAACAATTCCTGCGGGCAATATTCCGTTTTATCGAGCATCAGAATAAAAGGGGAATGAATTCGCGTTTGAATTTCGACCAAAATGCCGATAAATTCCTTCACCAAAGGCATGTGCTCACCACCCTGTTCCCGTCCTCTTTGAATGTTCTCCAAAATAGCGCTTGCAGAAGCCGCCAGGCTGGCAACTTCCGACCTCCTGCTCAACTGCTCGCAAATCGAACGTAAAACCTCGGAAATTAACCCAATTTGATCCTGCCCATCCCGCCAATTGTAGGAAGATTCAATGGTGATGAAGGGTAATTGCCTTGTTTCACAAAGCTCCTTAACCACATTCAGGATGCGTGTTTTTCCAATCCCCTCAATCCCATAAAACTCAAGGGCGCCAAATGGCAGGCTCGTGTCCGTCTTGAAGCCGCTGGCCTCAATTTTCACCAGCATATCCTCTGTTAACTTTCGCTGGTCTTCGCGATCGATGGGTCTATCAGTGGTTGGATAATTTGACATTGGTCTCTTCCATGCCTGTCAGATAAGAGGAGTTGCATCTTTATTTCTTCCACAACAGAATTCCGGTGTGGAAGATACAACTTCCTTCTGGAATGCTCCGCAAACCCCTGCCTTCGAAACAAACGCAACGAAATAAAATTATCCTCAAGAATATCTGCAGTTAAAGTTTCATACCCGTAAGCAGGAGCAGCCGCAATGACACGCTCCACCAATCTCGTCCCCGCGTTTTCTGCCTGTATTCAGGCAACAGTACGATGCCCACATTCCCCACAACTCGTTCATTTTTGTCCTCGGGAAACAACCTGCAAAAACCTGCCAGCGAGTTGCGCCGCCTCGCTACCAGAAGCAATCGTCCGCTTCGCCGATCCGCGCCTTCATCCAACACCTTTTCCCAATCCGGGGTGGGAGCGAATCTTCCAGTCTGCAGAAATCCCCCCTCGGCAGCGACATGATTGATAAGATCAGTAACCTGTTCGCGGTCGCGAGGAAGAAAAAGGTGATACGTAAACATTATAGCAAAAACTCATACCTAAAATCAAGAAACCGAAAATCGAACGAATCTTCCCATAACTGGATAATTTTTATAAAAGATGGGATATTGAGGGATGATAATACGCAGTACAAACACACTCCGATTCTAGCACACCCGCCTCTTTTCGGACTTTGAAATGATCCCGTTTCGAAATACATTCCCCAGCTGAAAATTAAAACAAAAAGCCGCCCAAAACGGACGGCATAAAAGAAAAAGAAAAGCCCCTTGGCAATGACCTACTCTCCCAGGAGGTCGCCCTCCAAGTACCATCGGCGCTGACATGCTTAACTTCCGGGTTCGGTATGGGACCGGGTGTACCCACGTCGCTCAAATCACCAAGGGACAATTTCACAAAATTGTCACTAAATAGCAGATTGATATTGATGTAGTTTTTTGAAAAGTACCAAGTTCTCCGCATCACGGAAGGAAGCCCTCGACCATTAGTAC
>CAKKRM010000172.1 GCA_919902735.1 Anaerolineales bacterium
TCGCCAGTGCCGAAGGAGGGAATCGAACCCTCATTCCCGTAGGGAACACGATTTTGAGTCGTGCGCGTCTGCCTATTCCGCCACTTCGGCTCTTTTGCGAACGCAAGTATACCACTCCCAAGAACAAGGTCAAGATGAAACTAGGAATTATTGGATTACCCCAATCAGGAAAGACAACGATTTTCAACGCGCTCACCCGCGGCAACGCTCCCACCAACGCATCGGCGGGGCGCATCGAAGTGCATCAGGCAGTAGTGGATGTCCCCGACCCGCGCGTCGATCTGCTATCGAGAATGTTCAACCCAAAGAAGACGGTCTACACTAAGGTGACGTACGCGGATATTGCCGGGCTGGAAACTGGTTCGGCCAAGAGCGGCATTTCCGGGCAGCTGTTGAATCATCTCAATCAAATGGAAGCGTTGATCCTCGTGGTGCGCGCTTTCGAGAACGACAGCGTGATGCACCCCAGCGGAAGTATCAATCCACTGCGTGATGTGGATACGATGCTGACCGAGCTTTTACTGAACGACTTGATCGCCGTGGAACGCAAGCTGGAGCGTTTGGTCGATGAACGCAAAAAAGGCGGCACGGATAAAGCCTTGAACGCGCGTCAGACAGAGTTGTTCGAGAAATTGCACAAAACCCTTTCGGATAACCTGCCTTTGCGCAGCGTGGAATTCACCAACGAAGAGCAGAAGGAACTTTCCAGCTTTGGTTTGCTCACCCGTAAACCCATTCTCACGGTTTTCAACCTCGGCGAAGGGCAGCAAGCACCCGAAGCAAAACTGGATCATCCATCCGTGGCGTTGATGGGGAAACTTGAAATGGAAATCGCCCAGCTTTCTCCTGAAGATGCATCCGTGTTCATGGAAGAGTATGGCATCAAGGAACTCAGTTTGAACCGCATGATCAATTTGTCCTATGAACTGTTGAAGATTCAAACCTTCTTCACGGTGGGTGAGGATGAAGTACGCGCATGGACGACTCACCGCGGGGCGACGGCGCAGGAATCTGCCGGGGAAATCCACACTGATCTTTCGCGTGGATTTGTGCGGGCGGAGGTGGTGGCCTACGAAGACTTGATCAGCCTCGGGTCGATGAATGAGGCGAAGGCCAAAGGGAAGCTGAGACTCGAAGGCAAGGAATATCCAATTAAGGATGGCGATATCATGCACGTGCGATCCAGTTTATAACATTTATTGTAGGGACACAGCGGCGCTGTGTCCCTACGTGAAAAGAGGAGAATATCATGGCGTATAAACTTTCAAAATGGAGTCTGGCTGCGCTGTACCCGGGGTACGAAAGCGCGGAACTGCAAAGCGCGTTCGATATGATCGAAGAGCAGGTGACTTCGTTCGAGGGCTTGCGCAACAAACTGACACCCGACATGCCCACCGACCAGTTTGTGGATGTGCTGCGCGCCAGCGAAGAGACTGCGCGTGTGGCCAGCAAGCTGTACTCGTTTGCGGGGTTGTCATTCACTGCGGACACGCAGGATCAAAAAGCGCAAGCCTTGCAGGCGCGCGTGATGCAGTTCCTGGCAGAGATCGAAAACCGCACGCTGTTCTTCAGCCTGTGGTGGAAGGAATTGGACGATGCAAATGCGAAGCGCCTGATGGAGGCTTCGGGTGATTATCGCTATTATCTCGAAGCGATGCGTTTGTACAAGCCGCACACCCTGAGCGAGGCGGAAGAGAAGATCGTCAACATCAAAAACGTGACAGGCTCGAATGCGTTGATCAATTTGTACGACTCGATCACGAACCGCTATGCCTTCAAAATGAAGGTGAATGGAAAAGAGAAAGAGATGACTGCGGCGGAGTTGTTTTCATTCCGCTACAGCTCAGACCCGAAGGTTCGCGCCGAGAGTTACCAGGCGCAATTCAAAGTGTTAGCCAATGACGGCCCGATCCTTGGGCAGATGTACCAAACCCGCCTGCGTGACTGGCATAATGAGAACGTCAGCTTGCGCAAGTTTGGCAGTTCGATTGCGGCGCGGAATTTGAGCAACGATATCCCTGACGAAGCGGTGGATGCCCTGCTGGGTGTGGCGCGCAAGAATGTTGGTATCTTCCAGCGTTATTTCAAAATGAAAGCCAGGTACGTTGGCATGAGGAAACTGCGGCGCTATGATATTTACGCGCCCGTGGCCCGCTCGAAAAAGACGTATTCATTCGATGAAGCCGTCCACATGGTTTTGGATGCGTTCAATGGGTTTGAGCCAAGCGTGGCGGGGCTGGCAAAGCGCGTCTTTGATGAAAGCCGCATTGACAGCGAAATCCGCAAGGGCAAAGCCGGCGGTGCATTCTGCTGGTCTGTTCTGCCGGAGATGACGCCGTGGGTGCTGGTCAACTATCAAGGCACGGGACGCGAAGTGGCGACCCTCGCGCACGAACTCGGCCATGCCATTCACTCGATGCTGGCGGCGCATCATGGGACGTTTACTTTCCAATCGTCCCTGCCATTGGCTGAGACCGCCTCCACCTTTGCGGAGATGGTCTTGATCGACAAACTGCTCACGGAAGAGAAGGATGAATCGGTGCGACGCGATATTCTCTTCAAACAAATGGACGATGCGTATGCGACCATCATGCGCCAGTCGTATTTTGCCTTGTTCGAGAAACAGGCACATGAAATGGTGCAGAAAAACGCTTCTGCGGATGACCTCGCTGCGGCGTATCTCGAAAACCTGAAAGAGCAGTTCGGCGACTCGCTCGAGTTGAGCGATGAGTTCAAATGGGAGTGGGTGGGCATTCCGCACATCTATCACACCCCGTTCTATGTGTATGCCTATGCCTTCGGTCAACTGCTGGTGCTGGCTTTGTATCAGCAGTTCAAAGCGGAGGGCGAATCGTTCAAGCCGAAGTATCTCAAAATCCTTTCGGCAGGCGGATCGGAAGCGCCGGAGAAGATTTTGAGCGAAGCGGGCATCAATATCCGTGACGCGAAGTTCTGGCAGGGTGGTTTCGATGTGCTGGAGAAACTGGTGGGTGAGTTGGAGAAGCTGCCCGTGGGGGTGAAGGCAAAGCCCAAGCCAGCAAAGAAGGCTGTGAAGAAAAAAGCCGTAATGCGTGCTACGAAAAACGTGAAGGCCAAGACAGTGAAGAAGAAAAAGTAACCTGGGTCGAGTTGTTGCGGCATCAAGATCGAGCTGGTTTCACCGAGACAGTGTTATCTTATTGGTTCACGCCCGTTTTGAACGCGAACAAGCGCTGGGGCTTTCCCGCCTGCTCTGTAGTTGATAAAAAATCCTCCGAGAAAAGTCGGAGGATTTTTTATCAGTTCACGATGATCGTCAGGTTCATGGGGCAGAACCTGGTTTTCCCAATGATGATGCGCCAGGAGGTGGAGTAGGTTCCCGAAGCCGACGGGGCCTGCATTTTCACGACAAATTCGATGGTTCCGCCGGAGGGCACGGAAGCGGCGAGGTCATAGATGGGCGCCTGGTGGAATTTATCGCCTTTGTAATAGCGATAGTCCGAATTGCTCGCATCCCAGCCTTTGGTGCCGATGTTTGCCACCTGCCAGCGCGCTTCGAAGGTAGCCGTCCTTAAGATGGGGCTGTTATCTTGCGGGGTTTGCGAAAGAATCTGGCAATCATATTCCACCCCGGAGTTGCTGGTTGGGGCCAGCGTGGGCGGCTGGGTGCTGGTGGGCAGGATAAAGATGAAGGTGGGTGTGGCCGTGCCAGTGGATGTAAATGTCGGGCGGGGGGTGAGCGTGGGTGTGAACGTGGGGGGCATCATCAACGCGGTCTGCGTGGACGCCGCGTTTGCCGTTTTCACAATCGCCGTATTGAGTGAATTCGGGTCGAATGTGGGCAGCGGCGTGGATGCAGGCGCAAGGGTCGGCACACAAGCCAGCATGATGACTGTGGCCGCCAAAAACGAGATAATCCTGTGGTTGCGCCGAATCATGATTGTCACTGAATTTTTATTTCACAACAATGGCAGTGTATGGGTAGCACATCGGGCCATCCACCGCCCAGGTCATCACGTGAAAGCCTTTTTTATCCGGGGCAACTGCATCCAGGTTCATGACATAGGTATCATTCGGTTTCATCTCGACCGGGATTTCGAATCGGGTGGTGGTTGCCATTTTCGAGCCGCTGTAATATTTAACATCGATCCCGGCGGGCCAGGTTCTTGTGCCGATGTTGACAATGGTCCACTTGATATCGAACTTGGTTCCCTTTTTGAATTCGGTATTGTCAAATGGCTTTCGGCTGATCGCGTTACAGGCATACTCCGCCTGCTGGGAGGGGCGGCGGGTGGAGGTAGGGTTGATCGGCGGAAGAGTGATGATTGGAATGACCGGCGTGAAGGTGAAGGTTGGGAAGGCCGGGGGTGTTTCGGTAGGCGTCTGGCTTGCTTCCTCCACAGTGGTCGGCGTGGAGGAAGGGTTTTGCGCGGCCAGGGTTTGTTCCGCTTCCCGGGTTTGCGCTACGGCTGTATTGACCATCGATTCGAGTTCCTGCGGGTTTTGGGACGGCAAACAGGCGGTTACCAAAAATACAAGGGCAACCAGAATAATCATAGTTTTACGCATAGTGTTCTCCTTTATGAAAAGAGCTGACGGGTTCTGCAAACAGGCCCCGGATAAACCTGTCAGCTCTTTAAGTATATTAGTCTGTATCGCCGGAGCCGATGCCCAGCGGCTTCCACTTGCTCTCGTCTTTCAAGCGATGCTGGATGCCGTGGCGATTGTGCAGTTCATCGAATCCTTCGGGTTTGATGAACATTTCCTCGCCGTCCAATAAGGCGGTGAGACCGCCCTGCCCGGGTTCGGGACGTTTCAATCCCTTGAACTTTGCGGCATCGGATGAGACATAATCGGTGGGCTCTTCATAAGTGGTGACGTAGCCTTCATAGTTCCGCAAAATGACCTTGTGATCCGACATGCTCAACAAGTAGTTCGGCATGACTGGAATTTTTCCGCCGCCGCCGGGCGCATCTATTATATACTGTGGCACGGCATATCCGGAGGTATGTCCGCGCAGGCCTTCCATGATCTCGATGCCTTTTGCAACGGGCGTGCGGAAGTGACCCGCGCCTTCCACCAGGTCACATTGATACAGGTAATAGGGACGCACGCGAATACGGACAAGGTCGTGAACAAGTTGGCGCTGGATGTGGACATTGTCATTCACGCCAGCCAGCAAAACGGATTGGTTGCCCAGCGGAATGCCCGCACGAGTCAGACGATCTGTGGCTTCGGCAAGTTCCTTCGTAATTTCATTCGAGTGGTTGACGTGAATGTTCAACCAGAGCGGGTGGAATTTTGCGAGCAGGTCGCACAGTTCCTGGGTCACGCGCATGGGCATGAAGACCGGCACCCGCGAACCAATGCGGATGATCTCAATGTGCGGGATTTCGCGCAGGCGGGTGAGCAATTCCTCCAGCACTTTGGGGGCCAGCACGAGCGGGTCACCGCCGGAGAGCAGCACGTCCCGAACCTGGGGCGTGTTTTTGAGATATTCGATCTGCATCTCGAATTCTTCGCGCTTGAAGGTTTGGCCGGGGTCTCCGACGATGCGCGAGCGCGTGCAGTAGCGGCAGTATGAGGCGCACTGGGTCGTTACCAGCATAAGCACTCTGTCAGGATACCGATGAACCAGCCCCGGCACGGGAGAGTGGCGGTCTTCCGCCAGTGAATCCTCCATCATGGCGGTGAAGGCGTTCAATTCCTCAGCCACGGGAATCACCTGCCTGCGGGTGGGGTCATCGGGGTCGTCGGGGTCAATCAACGAAATGAAGTAGGGGGTTACATCCACGCGGAAAAGTCCCTGGGTTTGCAGGGCTTTCTTTTCCGAGTCGGTCAGCTTGAGAACTTTTTCGATATCCTCCACGCTGTTCAAGCGGTGGCTTAACTGCCAGCGCCAATCGTTCCACTTTTCATCGGGAACGTCGGCATACACGGGAGCGCGTTTTGACACGAAAGGCGTTGTCATGGGTTTTTCCTCCGAATAAAATTATGGGTTGACAATAAAAAGCGGCTCAACATTAAAACTGCGGAGGGTCGTGGTCGGGACGAAAAAAACCTGCGAACATCGGGTACACACTTAACATTGTAAAAGCAAACGGAACGCGGGTCAATGCGGTTATTTTTCGAGAGTACAATTGGGGCAAAAAAGGAGAAAAATATGGCAGTTGATGGTAATCACGGTTTTTGGGGAGACCTGCATCGCCCTGATCTTGGCCCCGCGCAAACCGACTTTAGCGTGATCGGCATCCCTTTTGACGGGCTTGCCAGCGCAAGAAAAGGAGCGGCTCTTGCGCCCGAGCGCCTGCGATTCTGGTCCAGGCATTTGACTCCCTTTAGCGAAGACCGTACCCGCCTGAAGGATATGACCATCTGCGACCTGGGCGATATCCCGATCACCAATCCTGAAACCGATTTCAACATGGTGCGCCAGCGTGTGGCAACCCTGCCCAACATGCCAATTTTACTCGGCGGCGACCATTCGGTGACGATCCCCATTTTGCAGGGACAGCGCGAACGCTACAAGGATGTGCGACTCGGCGTGCTGTGGGTGGATGCCCACCCCGACCTGTGCGATTTCTTCGATGGCTCACGCCTTTCGCACGCCAACACCATGCGCCGCGCATTGGAATTCGGCATTGAGCCGCATGATGTTTGCATGGTGGGCTTGCGCTCGTGGGAAGAGCAGGAAATTGACATCATCGAAAACGGCGGGGTGCATGTTTACACTGCCGCAGACGTGGCCGAACGCGGCATGAGAAAAGTGGCCGACAGCGTCCGCAACATTCTCAACGACTGCGACGCCGTGCATATCTCGTTGGACATTGACTGCCTCGACCCATCCGTTGCGCCAGGCACGGGCATTCCCGAATTCGGCGGGTTGACCTCGCGCGATGTGTTGACGCTCATCAAATCCACGCAGGACCTTTCATTGGTTGGCTTGGATGTGGTTGAAATTGCGCCGCCGCTCGACCCATCCGAATCCACTGTGTTCGCGGGCTTGAAGATCATCATGGAATATATCGCTGTCATTGCGCGGCAGAGACAAAAAGGATAGCAACGTGCAAACCAAAGACCTCAACGTCATTCACAATGTTGAACGAAACCAATTCGAGATTCAGATCGATTCACAGGTTGCCGAATTGGCTTATTATCTCAACGGGAATGTCATCTTCTTCACCCATACAGGTGTGCCGCCCGCGTTGGAAGGAAAAGGCATCGGAAGCCTGCTTGTAAAAACAGGTTTGCAATATGCCAGGGAAAATAAGCTGAAAGTGCAATCCCTGTGCTGGTTCGTCAGCGGGTACATGGATCGCCACCTTGAATTTCAAGACCTTGCTGGGTAATTCCTATAGGGCGGGTGTGCCTGCGCCAGCGCCACAGGCGTAACCCGCCATTTCAATAATCACAAGACTACGCAAGACGTTTTGCGCGACTCGCCCTCACCCTAGTGCCTCACCCCCAGCGCACGGCTTCGCAGCGTTCGCAATCGGGTCTGCCACAGAGCAGGGCAAATGGGTTGCCGTTGATTTTCTCCACCACTGCTTTAAGTAAACTTTTCAAGTGAATTGCCTGCACCAACGCGCCGTTGATCTCCACACGGCGCGTGTATTTTTCCACATCGACGGTGATGGCGTTGAAGCCTTCCGAGTCCCCGGGGAAGCCGGGGCATTCGACAGCTTTATCCCGCGTCAACGCCCAGCGGATGAATTGCAAACGCCCCGCCAGTTTCTCGCCGTAATGAATGCTGGTGTTGACGGTATGATCCACGCCGAGCAAAAGAACCCAGCCATCCTGTTCGGCAAGCGCCGCAATGGGCGCAAACGGCTCATAGACCGTCTGGGTGTTGATGAGCGCATCCGCATGGATCCCTGCAAAGGATTGAATGGGATGTAATGACCGTTTCGCTTTGGGATGTTTGCGAAGCGCTTCAGGCAATACGCCCATCAGCGTGTCAGCGGGCATGTCGGGGTGAAAGGGTTCAGCCATTTGGTTCAAGTCCGCCTGGCTGCCATAGGTGATTCCATTCTGAGGCGGACCTACCTCTGGATTCAACATGGTCTTGTACGTGAAGGTTGGCATGATGATGCCGCGCGTGGAATCGAGCAATACGTCGAGCATGGACTCTGCATCCACGGAACCAAAGGCGCGCAGGGATGCGTGGGCAATGACCGGGTTTTTTCTCAGGCCTAATTTGGAAAGAGCAGTTTGAAGGGCGGAGTGATCAGTCATCAGTCATCAGTCGGCTAGTCGTTAGTTTGACAATGTCACATTAAGGCTGAAACCAAAGTTCTTAACCACAAAGGGCACGACACTTGCGCCGCACGCCAGTGCAGGTGAGTAACACGAAGGAAACCTTTGGTTTTAGCATGTTGCTCTCCTTTGTGACCCTTTGTGGACTTTGTGGTAAAAGGTTTTGAAATGTGA
>CAKKRM010000173.1 GCA_919902735.1 Anaerolineales bacterium
TTAGATGTTTTGGGCAAGTATCCCACCCTGCAGAGCGGACTGCGTAAGGTGAGTTGGTAAGTTAGGAAAATGGGACGGCGTGGGTAGCGCCGTCCCATTTTTTAGAATCTCAATAGTATAATTGCGACATGAAGAAACCAATTGAAGGTGAATATTGGTATTTCGTAGACGAGACTGGCGACCCTGTTTTTTACGATGAGCGCGGTAATTTAATTGTGGGGAATGAAGGTTGTTCTTCAATCTTGGGAATAGGTTTCATTGAAACAGACCAACCGTCTGTAATTCGCCAAACAATTGCAGATTTGCACGATCAAGTCGCGGGGGATAAGTATCTACAATCGATACCATCCATCATTAAAACCAACAGGGCTTTTCACGCAAAAGACGACGCACCAGAAGTACGCTATCTTGTTTATCAAACTCTGGCAAAGTTGGATTTCAAAGCCCAGTTTGTTATCGCCCGAAAGATCGAACGGGTCTTTCGTAATTCCTTTGACGCCAAGGAAACCAAATTCTACGATCATTTAGTCAGTCAATTGTTTACGAACGTGCTTCATCGCCATATTCAAAACCATGTGTACTTTTCCCAGCGCGGTTCCAAAACACGGCAGGCAAATTTGGAACAGGCGATTTCAAGCGGTATTGAAAAATTTGAAGCGCGTTGGGCAATGAAGGTGGATACAAAGACAAGGGTAATTCCTCAAACCACAGTTGGTGAGCCATGTCTTCAGGTGATCGATTATATGAATTGGGCTGTCTATCGAGCATTTGTCAAACGGGAAATGCGTTATTTCGATTTTATTGCGGATAAAGTTAGCTTTTTAGTGGATTTGTACGATTTGCAAAATTATCCCCACAATTGGTATTCCCGCGAGAACCCCTTTGACATCGAAAAAGTCAGCCCCCTGTAGGCTAGGCTCGTATACCGAGCGCATGGCTTGGAGCCAGCTTTTACCTACAGGCGACCGACTAAGATACTAATATTGTATACTTTTTTCTTAAAAAGTCAATTCAAAATTATGAGAGGGGTGTGGTCTAAAGTTTCGGAAAATAGGAGTAAGATGGGGAAAATGGAAGAAG
>CAKKRM010000174.1 GCA_919902735.1 Anaerolineales bacterium
TCATATAAGATAATTATAGTCTGAAAGTTTTACGTCAAATGGGTATAATTCCGCTTGCTATACTCGTCACGGTCGCAAATTGCGTTTTTTCATAAGCGGGAAAGCGCAATTTGCGACCACGGGCATTATACAAACTTCATTCTACTTAAGCGCACCTCATGGAGAAAAATGCCTGTCACCTTAAACGACATCCGCCAAGCCGCGCAGCGAATTAAGCCCTACGCACATCGCACGCCTGTCTTGACCAACGAAAGCCTCAATCAACAAGTGGGCGCGCAGGTGTTTCTCAAATGCGAGAATTTACAAAAAGTGGGTGCGTTCAAATTTCGCGGCGCGTGCAATGCGGTTTATTCTTTGAGCGACGAAGAAGCCGCGCGCGGAGTCTGCACACATTCGTCGGGCAATCATGCGGCGGCGCTGGCGTTGGCGGCGAAGATGCGCGGAATCCCTGCGTACATCGTGATGCCAAATAATGCGCCTTCGGTGAAGAAAAATGCTGTCGCGGGGTATGGCGGCAGAATCACTTTTTGTGAGCCGACACTCGAAGCGAGAGAAAGTACATTGGATGGGATCAGGCTCGATACGGGTGCGAACGTTATCCATCCATATAATGATGAGCGCGTGATCGCAGGCCAGGGCACGGCGGCGTTGGAACTGCTGGAGGACATCCCAGATTTGGATGCGATCATTGCCCCAGTAGGCGGCGGTGGATTGTTGAGCGGCACATCCATCGCGGCAACGGAAATCAAAATGGGAATCCGCGTGATTGCGGGTGAACCTGAAATGGCGAATGATGCGTATCGTTCGATGGAGGCTGGTGAAATCATTCCATCGGTGAATCCAAAAACGATAGCAGACGGTTTACTGACTTCGCTTGGCAATTTGACTTTTCCAATCATTCAAAAAAATGTTGAACAAATTGTGAACGTGAGCGAAGCGGGCATTATCGCTTCAATGAAATTTGTTTGGGAGCGCGCGAAGATCATTATCGAGCCATCGTCTGCGGTGGCGATTGGCGTGCTGTGGGAAAAGAAAATTAATTTGAACGGAATCAAAATTGGGGTTATCATCAGCGGCGGCAATGTGGATTTGGAAAAGTTGCCGTGGCAGTAGTCAATTTCTATTTTACCTATGAACCCACTTACCTCTCTTCTAAAAAATAACGCTATCGCCATCGTGGACGGCGCGCTCGCTACAGAACTTGAACTGCGTGGCTGTGATTTGAACGACGCGCTCTGGTCTGCGAAAGTGTTGATGGAACAACCTGAGATTATTCATCAGGTGCATCTCGATTATTTCAACGCGGGCGCAGACTTTGCCATCACTGCAAGTTATCAGGCCACCGTTGAAGGCTTCGCCAAACGCGGGCTGGATGAAAATGAAGCGCTTGCGCTGATACAAAAATCTGTGGAAATCGCGCAGAACGCGCGCGATGAATTCTGGGCAAATGAAGCCAATCGCGCGAACAGGGTTCGTCCGCTGATTGCTGGTTCGGTTGGGCCGTACGGCGCTTTCCTCGCGGACGGTTCTGAATATCGCGGCGACTATAAACTGAGCGAACAGGAATTGATTGATTTCCATCGCCCGCGTGTGGAAGCGCTCATCGCCTCTGGCGCGGACCTTTTGGCCTGTGAGACCATCCCATGCTTAATCGAAGCCCAGGCATTGATCAAATTGCTGGGCGAATTTCCAGACACTTCGGCGTGGTTCTGCTTTAGCGCAAAGGATGATGAACATATTTGCAACGGCGAGAAAATTGCAGACTGCGCCGCGTGGCTGGATCAATTTCCGCAAGTTGCCGCAATTGGAATTAATTGCACATCTCCACTTCATGTCCCATCCTTGATTCGTGAAATCAAAAAGAATACAAGCAAGCCGATTATCGTCTACCCCAACTCAGGCGAAGTATACGATGCCGCAACGAACACATGGCACGGAGAAACCTCCAGCGATGCGTTTGGCTTGCAATCCAGAATGTGGTTTGAAAATGGCGCAACCATCATTGGCGGATGCTGCCGCACAACGCCCGATCACATCCGCGAAGTAAAGAACTGGATTGAGACCGTAGACCACAGACCATAGATCCTAGTGCCCGAACAACTTAAAATTGATGGGTAAAAGCGGCGAAATTCAGCCACTTTTACCCTACATCTTCATGTTGTTCGGGTACTAGACGGAGGAGAAATTCATGGACAGCGAATTTTTCAGCAACGAAAACCCCATCGAAGAACGACTTCCCTACCCCACGCGCCCGATGTATTTCCACGATGGGACAAGTGTGGAGGAATTCATCATCCCCGAAGAGGATAAGGAAATTGTTCTCGAACAACTCTATCCATTTTCCCCCATTCCAAAACTAACCGACGAGGTGGAAGACCTCCACTCAGGGAAAAAATTCATCGTCAAGGATTTCCGCGTCACATGGGAACACGGCATGAATTACCTTGTCAGTCCGTATTACCCTGAAAGCGGCGGCACGGTCATTGACTGGGTGGGGGAAGGTTCCTGGGTGGATGATGAATTTGACGACGGCGAAATGAAAGACGAGGACGATTAATCTTCTTTTTTCCACGCCGTCATCGTATCCAGGGTCTTGCGTTCATCCTCGGTCAAATGCACATTCAGAGCGCCCAGGTTTTCATTTAATTGCTCGATGGAAGTCGCGCCAATAATCGGGCTGGTGATGACGGGATCGGCCAGTATCCACGCGAGGGCAATTTGCGAAAGGGACGCCTTGCGGTGCAAGGCAATTGCTTCCATTTCATATAACAGTTCAAAGTTCTTCTCGGTCATGGCGCGTTTGCGTCCCTCGGCGCGTTTGCTATCGGGGAGCGGCTCGTTCTTGCGGTATTTTCCAGTAAGAAATCCGCCCGCCAGCGGACTGTATGGAATCACGCCGAGGCCATAGGTCTGGCAAACGGCGCGCAACTCCCTTTCGAATTCATCGCGATAGATCAAATTGTAATGAGGCTGGAGGCTGTCATACCGCGCAAGGTTGTATTTGTCGGAAGTCCACAACGCCTGGATTAATTCCCAGGCGGCATAGTTGGATGCGCCAACGTAGCGGGCTTTCCCCTGCCTTACCAGATCATCAAACGCGCGCAGGGTTTCTTCAATAGGTGTGTCATCGTCTGTCCAGTGGGACTGGTACAAGTCGATGTAATCCATCTGGAGGCGGCGCAGGGAGGCCTCCACTGCTTTCATGATGTGAACACGGCTCAAGCCCTGGTCATTCGGCCCCATGCCCATCTCGCCGCGGACTTTGGTGGCGATCACAAGTTTGTCGCGCGGGATCTTATTTTGCTTGATCCAATTTCCAATGTACGTTTCTGAAATGCCGCCGGGGTTGCCATCCACCCATTTGGAATAAATGTCGGCAGTGTCTATGAAATTAATTCCCGCATCGTACGCCGCCGAAAGGATGTGCTGCGATTCGTCTTCATTCAAAGACCAGCCCAACTGCATTGTGCCCATGCACAAAGCCGAAACTTTAAGTCCCGTTCTGCCAAGTTTTTTGTATTCCATGCCGGTTTCCTTTCTGGACTCTTCAAACAGCAAGCTGTCTGACTCCAGAGTTCTTCGTTCAGCGTTGATTATAAACAAAAAACGCGGCCTCCCGTTTGGGAGGCCGCGCATCGTTTCTAAAACTTTATTGAACCGTAAATTGAACCGTGCTGACCGTTGCGCCGTTAAAGAAAACTTCCACCTGATACGTGCCGAGCGGCCAGCCGCCATCGGGCGGCTCGAAATAGAAGTAAACGGTATAAGTCAACTGGTCCTCATCCAGCGTCAGATCTACTTCGTCGATCACAAAGCCGGGGTCATAGCCTTCCACGCTGACAACCGTCCACTTGGAAGCAACCACATTGCCAACGACGCCATTCGACACGTCGCTGACCACATAAACGGTATCCGTTGTGCCAAAGGCGCTGGATAGTTCGACGCCATCCTGATCCTTCGCAACGCGAACATTGCTCAAAGAGGGTTCGCCAAACGCGCAGGCCAGTGTGGAAACAATCAGCGCCGCCACAGCAAGTAGTACAGAAATTTTATTGGATTTCATCTCTCATTCTCCTTTACACTATTTTTAGCGATTATATTCCAAAGACTGGGAAATCCCCTCCCCAATTTGGGCTATGTGCAAAGCTGTCAGCGTAGGAATCAGCTCGTGTTGGCACACCCAGTTCAAGGTCCCGAAAGAGGCGGAATTGGGAACCGTCAAACATCCGCCTTGTATTTCAAGATTAGCGTTGGATTAGAAGTCATTTACCCGCTTGACTTTGCGACTCGAGATATTGTATAGTAATCAACGGCACAAATATTGAGGCACCGCCCACGGGCTGTGTCTTTTGTTTGTCACAAGCATTTTTACAAACCTTTTGCAAGGAGAGGCAATGATCAAAGTTAGTGGTCTCACAAAGGACTACGGCGCGCGCCGCGCCATTCATAACCTAAACTTCGACGCTCAACAGGGTGAAATTGTTGGGTTTCTTGGGCCGAACGGCGCAGGCAAAACCACCACCATGCGCATCCTGACGGGCTACATGCCCCCCACAGACGGCGAGGCGATTGTAGCTGGCTATGATGTTGTGGAAGAGTCGCTCGAAGTTCGCAGGCGTGTCGGATATTTACCTGAAACGGTCCCGCTCTACACGGAAATGGTGGTGTTCGATTATTTGAAATTCATGGGCGAACTTCGCCACATCCCCAACGTGGATGACCGCGTGGATGAAGTGTTGGATATGGTCGGTCTGATCGACCGCGCCAATGGCTATATCGGCAACCTTTCAAAGGGGATGCGCCAGCGCGTTGGGCTTGCCCAGGCGCTTCTGCACAGACCTGAAGTGCTGATCCTCGACGAGCCGACGATTGGTCTCGACCCCGGGCAGGTTGTGGAAGTCCGCGAGTTGATCCGCGAGATCGGCAAGGAACGCACGGTCCTGCTTTCGACCCATGTTTTGCATGAAGCGCAAAATATCTGCGACCGTGTGCTCATCATCAACAAAGGCAAGATCGTCGCGGAAGATACCACCGAAAACCTGCAAGCCCGCCTGATCGGCGCGGAGCGCGTCATCGTGCGCGTGCGCGGCGAAGTGGATGAACTCGCCGATACCATCAAGCAGGTGAAAGGCGTGCGCAGCGTGGAAACCAAGGAAGACGGCGCGGTTGAATTTGAATTCGCCTCCGGCAAGGATTTGCGCCCGGAAGTTGCCAAGCAAGTCATCAATTCTGGTTATGACTTGCTCGAACTGCGCCCGCTCGGTATGAGCCTTGAGGAAATCTTCCTCGAACTCACTGGCTCCGATGCAAAAAAGAAATAAGAGGAACTCATGAGAAACATCTGGACTATCGCAAAACGCGAATACGACAATTACTTCAACAGCCCGCTGGCGTATGTGGTGGCCTTTGCCATCCTTTTGCCGCTGGGCATTTATTTTGCATTGATTCTGTACGTCAGCGCCGAGCAGGCCTTGTTTGGCGGCGGCGTACCCGAAAGCACGCCCATCAACTGGCTGTTCGTCTTTTTGATGATCTTCCTCAGCCCCGCGCTCACCATGCGCGCCCTTTCGGATGAAGCCCGCATGGGCACGTTGGAATTAATGCTCACCGCCCCCGTGCGTGACTTTGAGCTGGTTGCCGGAAAATGGCTGGGCGCCATGCTGTTTGTGCTTTCGCTGGCAGTGGTCACACTGGTGTTCCCAATCATTTTGGATAACCTCATCACCCCCGGCATCGATTGGAAAGTGGTGCTCTCCTCTTATATCGGGTTGGTACTGGTGGTTTCAGCCCTGCTTGCCGTGGGCGTGGGAATTTCCGCAATTTTCACAAACCAATTCGCCGCATTCTTCTCCACACTTGGGTTGTTCTTCTTCCTCTGGTTCATGATCAGCCTGCCCGCCAGCTACCTTCAGGAAAGCGGAGAGGTGTTGAATTACCTCAGCCTGTCCAACCACTTTTCCTCGTCCATGAACATTGGCACGATCAACCTCGGAGACCTGACCTACTACCTCAGCCTGACAGTTTTGGGCTTGTTTGTTGGCACCACTGCAATTGAAATTCGGAGATGGCGATAATGGCTGGAAAAAAGAAAAATCCAAACGCAAAATACGCCCTCATTGGGCTGGTCGTTGCCTCGCTTGGCTGTGTATCCACAGGCCTGATCGGCGCGGCCAACGCACTCATCACCATGGGGATGTTCACCCTCGAAAGCACAGACGTGTTGCAGCTTGCCCTGCAGATCAGCGTGGGCGTTCTCATCCTTGGACTCGCCGTTTACGCCATTCTCTCTCCAGACAGCATCCGCCGCTTCGTTACCGGACGCCAGGCACGCTACGGCTCCAATTCATTGATCCTCACCCTGGCAGTTCTCGGCATCATCTTCGTGGTGAATTACGTGGTTTTCAACAACCCTCAATCCTGGGATCTGACTGCGGATAAATCCAACACTCTTTCGGATGAAACCCTGCAAATCCTCGCCAGCCTGCCGCAAAAAGTGACCGCCATCGCCTTCTATTCCTCCAGCCTCGATACATCCGGCGCGGACGAACTCTTGCTCAAATTCAAATCCAACAGCAACGGCAAATTCGACTACACCTTCCTCGACCCCGACACCAACCCCGTGGCCGCGCGCGAAGCCGGCGTCACAGGCGATGGTAAGATCATGCTCCAAATGGGCGAGACAAAAGAGATCGCGGCCTTCGCGGATGAAGAGGAACTCGTCCGCACCATGATCCGCCTCATCAGCCCGGAAGCGCGCACCGTGTACTTCCTGCAAGGGCATGGCGAAGCGGGCGTGGATGGCAGCGGCGAAGTAAGCTACTCCATCGCCAAAAGCACCTTGGAATCAAAGAACTACACCGTCAGCGCCCTTAACCTGCTTTCCACCAAAACCATCCCCGAGGATGCGCTTTCCATCATCATCGCAGGGCCAACGAAACCCGTCAGCGCACAGGAAGTAGCCCAGCTCAAGAAATACGTCAATGAAGGCGGTTCACTGGTTGTGATGGAAGACCCGCGCTTCTTTACCGAGTTTGGCGATTCCCCCGACCCGCTTGCCAATTACCTGACCACAGACTGGGGCATTACCCTGAATGACGATATCGTCATCGACCTTGTCAACACTCAAAACGCCTTCCAGGCGGTTTCATGGCAATACAACAGCCACCCGATCACAGTAAACCTGGCTGATGAAAAATACTACGTCATCCTGCCGCAGGCGCGCAGCATCAACGTTGGCACAGTCAATGAAAACACCGTGACCACGGCGCTCATTTATACAACCGATCAATCCTGGGGCGAATCAGAACTGATTGACGATGAAACCCCGGTCTTCGACGAGGCAACCGACACACCCGGCCCGTTGAACCTCGCCGCCGCCGGTGAAAACACCCAAACCTCAGGCCGCGTGGTTGTCTTCGGCAACTCCGTTTTCGCCACCGATGAAGCCTTCGACGCCTACGGCAACGGCAACATCTTCATCAACTCAGTGGATTGGGCCGCCGAGCAGGAAGACCTGCTCAACATCCCCGTGCGCGAAACAACCCCGCGCAGCTTCCTCCCGCCCACACAAGGGAGATTCCTCTTGCTTGTCGTCATGGTCGTTTTCGTCCTGCCGGGCATGGTGGTCTTTATGGGCGTTTACTCCTGGTACGCCCGCCGCAAGAGAGGCTAAAGAATGGCTCCCCGTAAACCACAAAACACGGCAAAAAAATCAACGCCGCGCAAAACAACAGCCCGCAAGGAAGCGCCCGCCCCAAGGCCGAGCAAGCCAGTCTTCGGTGTCGGCACGTGGGTCGCACTGATTTTACTGGCGGCCCTCATCGGCGGCGCATATTATCTCAACAACAAAAAAGAAACTACCGAAGCGGAAGCCACACCCGTCTTTGAAGAACTCTCCTTTATCTTTGCCGAAGACAGCCTTCCTTCGAGCATCGAAGTTAAACCGAGCGAAGGCGAATCTGTCAAAGTGGCGCGCAACGCGGAAAATGCCTGGGCGATTGAACTGCCCTTCGTAACAGAAGCAGACCAGGGGTTGGCCGAGGCGGCGGCATCTCAAATCATTTCTTTGAGCATCATCGACGAATTGGATGCAACCGCCGACCCATCCATCTTTGGGTTCGACAGCCCCGCCTACATCGTCACCATCAAGTTCGCGGATGGCACAACCGGGCGGCTCGAAATCGGCGACAGCACACCCACCAACAGCGGCTACTACGTGCGGCTGGATGGAAAAAAAATGTTCATCGTAGGATTGAGCGGCATAGACGCGCTGACCAGCCTGGCATTCTTCCCGCCCTATTTGAACACGCCCACACCCACCGCGCTTCCCATCACGCCGACAGTTGATTCACCAACCGAATCAGCCGCCACCCCGCAAGCGACTCCAACGCCATAAGAGAGCGTTTCACAGAGGAATAAAAAAAATTACGGCTGTCCACAACATGGACAGCCGTAATACAAAAGCATTGCAAAGCATCTGAAAGTTGCAAAGGTATTGCTTTTCGATTCAAAAAAGTGTATTCTAATTCAGGTAAATAATTATTGAAAGTTGGATTCGGTAAATGGATGTAGAGAAAATTTTGATAGTAGATGACGAAGAAGAATTCCCCGCAATCGCGCGACTCATTGAACTGGGTCGCCAAAAATCTTATGTAACCCTGGATGACATCCTGCACTTCTTCCCTGAAGCAGAGCAGGATGTCGAACAATTGGAAGAAGCCTTCTCGGCTTTATTAAGCGCCGGTATTCCGTTTATGGAAGATACCGTGACGCCCGAACCCACCGAAGATGAACTGGTTGCCGTGGAGGAAAGCGGGGAAGCAGAACCCGAACCAGACCTTGCGCTCGATGATTACCTGGCAAACATCGATACCGACGATACGATTGGCCTCTACCTTAAAGAAGTCAGCCGTGTGCCATTGCTCACCGCTGTGGAAGAAGTACAGCTTGCCCAACGCATCGAGCGCGGACGCACCGCCCGCGAAGAACTTGCCCACGGTAACGTGCCCCCCAAGCGCAGGCTGGATTTGCGCCACTCCATCGAAGACGGTTGGGGCGCGCGCGAACATCTCATCACTGCCAATTCGCGCCTTGTGATCTCGGTTGCCAAAAAATACATGGGGCGCGGTGTGCCCTTCCTTGATCTGATCCAGGAAGGCAACATCGGTCTCATCCGCGCCACCAAAAAATTCGATTACCGCCGTGGACATAAATTCTCCACCTACGCAACCTGGTGGATCCGTCAGGCTGTCACCCGCGCCATCGCAGATCAGGGACGCACTATCCGCGTGCCGGTACACATGGGCGATCAGATCAACAAACTCCTGCGCGTGCAGCACCAGCTCACACAGCGCCTGGGCCGCGAACCCAGCGTGGACGAATTAGCCGTAGCATTGGATGTGCCGCCCAAAAAAGTGGAAAACATGATCCAGGTGGCGCGCCGCCCGCTATCGCTGGAAACGCCGACAGACGACGAGGAAGATTCAGTTCTCGGCGATTTCATCGAAGACGACGAAGCTCCCCCGCCTGATGAAACCGCCACCTACAACCTTCTCCGCGAACATCTCGGCGAAGTGTTGAACGGCCTGCCCCCGCGCGAAGTCCGCATTTTACAACTGCGCTACGGCCTGCTCGACGGCCAGGCTTACACCCTCGAAGAAGTGGGACGCAAAATGGGCGTCACCCGCGAGCGCGTGCGCCAGATCGAAGCCCAGGCATTAAGCCGTTTACGTCACCCATCCATCCGCAGGAAATTGCGGGATTATTTAGGCGAGTAAACCACTTAAAACCGACGTCAATTCAGCATGGCTTGACGTCGGTTTTTATTTACCGCCTCGAACTTAACCCGGACAAGCCAAAAAATATTCAAACACAAAGGACACGAAGTAATACAAACAGGACTTTCGCTTGTCATTCTCCCGAAGGACATTGGGACGATGTCCTTCGGGAGGGTGACATGCAAAACAAGAGGAGCGAGCGAAAGTCCTAACAAACAAAAGATTTTCCCTTTGTGACCTTCATGTCCTTTGTGTTTGAAATTTTCCTGCTTTTTGTGCAAGCATTTCACTGGTAAGGTATTAATTTCACCTGGGGAGCCATCAAACGGCATTTTCCACTCCCAGGCATGGCCTTATGAAACCCCTCCCTCGAATCAGCTTCCTCCCAAAAATACAGGATATTTTTTTCATCGCGTTATTTTTCGCCGTTCTCATTTTGGGCAACCGTATGCTCAACCTGGATGGCGACCTGCCGCGCCACTTGTTAATGGGGAAATATATCCTGCAAACGGGCAGTGTTCCCACCACCGAGCAATTCATCCATCCCTACCTGAACAGGCATTATGTTTCCCACGAGTGGCTGGCGGATGTAATTCTCTACGGCATTTATTTCTTCACGGGTTTAAGGGGAATTGTCGTTTTCTGCGCCTTCACCCTGGCCGGCGCCTTCTTCTTAATTTACCAATCCGTGACAGTTCGTTTTCAAACAAGACTCGCGGCTTTTCTTTTGGTGACATGGGGCGCGCTTGCCACGTCGCTGAATTGGGCGGCACGTCCGCACCTGGTTTCGATGTTATTTCTGGCAATCTGGCTCATCTGGGCAGACAAGTTAAGGCGCGGTGAAAAAATCTCCCTGTGGGTTTTCCCCGCTTTCATGCTGGCGTGGAGCAACATGCACGGCGAATTCATCGCAGGGATTTTGGTTCTTTTCGCCTACGCCATCGGCTGGCTGATTGATCTTGTTTTGGATAACTCCAACATCAATAAAGAAACGGGGAAAAATTTATGGCTGGCGCTCATCCTTTCGGCTCTGGCTAGTTTGCTAAACCCGGGCGGCGCTGGCCCCTGGGTGAGCATTCTCGGGTTTGTGAACAATCAATACTTAATGTCCCGCATGTTGGAGTCGAACCCGCCAAATTTCCAGTTGCCTGAAATGCGAGTACTTTTGGGGTTGATCGCAATTTCCGTTTTTCTGCTTGCCAGCAAAAAAGAGAGAATCGCATCGGGGCAGGGATTATTGCTGGCTGGCTTTACTGCCATGAGCCTGATTGCCTTCAGGAATATTCACCTGTATGGGGTTGTGACTCCATTTGTGCTGGCAGAGACTCTCAACGCCTTCAACAACGTCCCGATCCTCTCGAAGCTTGAAGCCAATTTACAGAGGATTGAAAGCCAGATCAAGGGTTCATTTTGGGTTGTGGCTTCGACATTAATTTTTAGCATCCTGGTTCTCACATCCACAACTGCCGAAAAGCTGTATCAGTTCAACCGCACAGCCTTTCCCGTTGGGGCTGTGGAATGGCTGAAAGAAAACCCGCAGGAAGGAAGGATGTTCAACCACCTGAATTGGGGCGGCTACATCACCTTCCATACCTTCCCCGATCAGCTTGCATTCGTGGATAGCGTTGCAGATGTGACAGGCGAAGTAACCCTGCAATACGAAACCGTCACTCGGCTTCTGCCTGAATGGGGAGGGATATTTCAGCAATACAAGATTGAATGGGTCATCGTCCCGTCTGATTCCATGCTTGCAAACGCCCTGGTGGATGAGCATCGATGGAATATCCTGTACGAAGATGAGACTGCCGTCATCTTGAGAAAATAACCCGGCAGGGAATAGACTTTATCGGTAATTAGAAAAAACGTCCCGAAAGTTGCCGTCAGGCGCTTAAATTCCTCGAAAAAACCTTCGGGACGGTGTTCGGGACCGTACTTATGTGTTATTTCCAATAAAGTCTATAATGATGAACAAAACCACTTCGCACGCCAAAGATGTGACTGGCTTTTTTCTCATCCTGACATTTGTCTTCGGGATGGCGGTTCGCATTTTCCCTCTTCTCAGGTCTGATTTTCCTCTGGTGGATGGGGGCATGTTTTACGCCATGATAAAGGATTTGCAGGCGGCGAATTTTTCCCTGCCTGAGTTCACATCCTACAATAATGCGCAAATCCCATTTGCATATCCTCCGCTGGCATTTTATATCGCAGGGATTTTGAACACAGCCACGAATATTTCAATGCTGAATATTCTGCGCTGGATGCCTGTCACATTCACGATCCTGAACATTCCGCTGTTTTATTATTTTGCAAAGCAACTTCTCGGTTCAGAGCCAAGGGCGGCGCTGGCGACACTTGTCTTTGCTTTGACGCCGAATTCCTATTGGTGGAATATTGTCGGCGGCGGGTTGACGCGCTCGTTGGGGACCTTGTTCTTCACGGCAACCGTCGTGTGCGTTCATCAGATGTATCAGCGCAGGACAAAGGCATGGGTGGCCGCGGCAATTGTCAGCGCGGTAGGAAGCGTGTTGAGTCACCCTGCCTGGGCGTTGCAGTCCGTTGTCGCATCTCTTCTTTTGTGGTGGTTTCATGGGAGGGATAAACAAGGCGCCTTGTATTCGGTGGTTGTTGCGCTGGGAGTTCTTGTATTTACATCGCCCTGGTGGTTTGCGGTTGTGCAGCAGCACGGCATAAGCTCCCTGCTGAATGCGGGTTCAGTGACGCATTCGCGGCTGTTGTTTTGGACGGCGTTCTTTGCGCTTTCGTTTACCGGGGAATATGCGCCTGTCATCGCCGTGTTTGGGATGATCGGTTTGTTTATGGTTCTTGCAAAAAAGGATTATTTTCTGGCGGCGTGGGCGCTGCTGTGCCTGGTTGTGGATCCGCGCGGCGGACTGCCTGTTTCCATTTTTCCATTTTCGATCATGGCGGTAACTGCGCTTGCGGATGGAATTGCGGCACGCCTAACCAACGCAAACATGGAAACATCTTCTTCAGATGGCTGGATGGATGCGCTCAAATTCAACAGCGGACGTTTGTTTTTTGGATTCTTCATTTTGCTTTTTGTTTACAACGCTTATAAAGTTTCAAACACGCTTTCGTTTCAAGCGCTTGGCGCGGAACAAATCAAGGCTGTCGAGTGGGTGACTTTAAATACGAAACCAAGCGACCGCTTCCTGATCCTTGATGAACAAGGCAATCCTTTGCTTTCTCCACTCACTGAATGGTTCCCTGCGCTGGCAGAGCGCCGCAGTATCGCCACCATTCAGGGGACAGAGTGGCTGGCGGGCAAAAGACACTACAACTACCTGTACCCGGTCATTACAAACCTTCATCAATGTTTGTATCAGGACGTGGGCTGCCTGCATGAATTTCAGGCGGGGCTTCCTGACGAATATGAATACGTGATGCTTTCTGAAAATCAGGGAAATGCCCAACTGCCCTTGATCGTTTCATTAAACGAAGACCCAGGCTTTACGCTGGTTTATTCCACATCGCGTATGTATATTTTCAAGGCCAACGAATAAAGGAGAGTGTGCGGGCTGAATGCTCGGCGCTTTCAAAAAGCAAAAAACTTAACGCGAATTTTCCGAATGAGGCGAATGACGCGAAAAATTCGTGTTATTCTGAACGCGGGAACAAATTGCGCTTTTTACTGCCAAGTTTCGCGGGGCTGAAGCCGCCTGCTCAGTACTTGGAAGCCCTTCGGGCTAGGGAACGAGTCGGCTTTTAGCCGACTTCCACGAATTGCCCACAAGGAACTGTGCCAGGCAGGGCTTTAGCCCGCCGAAAACCGCTGAACAAATTGCGCTTTTGCCGAACGGAATTCTTAACGCCAAGGCGCGAAGGAAAAACCCTTGAACCTTTGCGGCTTGGCGTTAAAAAAGAAGTACGTTCACGAAATTATTTCGTGGACGTACTTCTTTTATGCCGTCTGGTTTTAAACCACCGCGTCGATCATCAATGCCAGAAAAATGAACATCAAATACATACTGGACCAGCGGTACATCGTCCATGCAACCTTGTTACCGCCCACCCTCCATACCTGCACAGCGGCGTACAATAACAGGCCGCCCAGCACCACAGCAGAGACAAGATACACCGTCCCCGCCAGGTTGAAGATCGGAAGAAGCAGGGAAACAAAGAACAACTCAATCGTGTAGATCAGTATCTGCTTGCGTGTTTTTTCCTCGCCATGCACCACGGGCATCATCGGCACGCCCGCTTTTTCATAATCCTTCATGCGGACAATTGCCAACGCCCAAAAATGCGGAGGGGTCCACATAAAAACGATGGCAAACAAAATCCACGCCGCGAGGCCAAGATGCCCGGTGGCAGCCGCCCAGCCCACCATCGGCGGGATGGCCCCCGCGCCGCCGCCAATGACGATGTTCTGCACGGTGGCTTTCTTGAGCCACACGCTGTAAAAGAACACATAATAAAAAATACCCGTCAGTGAAAGCAGGGCCGCCAGCAAATTGACAAAGCCCGCCATCACATAATAACTGAGCAGGCACAGCGCCAGCCCATACGACAAGCCCTCTGCCGCGGTCAGTCGCCCGTCTGCCAGCGGACGTTTCGCCGTGCGCTGCATTTTCTTGTCCAGCTCGCGGTCAATATACTGGTTCAATGCGCTCGAACCAGCCGCCGCCAGTGTGCCGCCCAGCAACGTCCAAACAGTAAGCGAAGCGGACGGCCACGCCTTATTCCCCGCCACCAGGCCGCTGTACGTGGTCACCAGCAATAAAGCCACGATCAACGGTTTGGAAAGAATGAAGAAATCCTTTGCCCGCTGACGAAAATCAAATTTCACAACTTCGGTTTTATCCTGCGCCAGCACGCCCGAAGCGAAAACCAGAAAGGCCAGCGAAATCCACAGGGCGGCCGCGGTTAAGGCGTGCAACACAACCAGATGCAAAGGATACGAGCGCGTCATTTCAATGGCGCCAACAAAAGCCTGGCCCAGGAACAACACGCCCGTCACTGTGGTGAGCGGCAGGAGCAAATTCTGGTCACGCTGTTCGCGCCATGCCTTTCGCCACACCAGCGCCATGAATACCGAAGCCACCCCCACCAACGCAAGATGCGCCAATTTCAAATAACCCAATGGATTTGTCGGCACGCACACAGGCCAGCCCAGGCAATACGCCCACGCGCCCGTCACGGTCACAATGCGCCCAACAACCGTCAACATAAAAACCAGAACGAACAATCCCAACACCAAACGGGAGAAGGATGACTTTAGGGAATATTTCATTTCCACTAATCCTGCTTTCGCAAATAAAATGGATAGCCAGCGAACAAAATCACGGCAAACGTAAACCACTGCAAAGCATACCCGAAATGCGAGCCTTCGGTCAACTCAACCACAGGCTGAAACGGGATGGGTGGAATTGCATCGCCGCTCTCCAGGTTCTGCTGAATATAAACATTCAAAATGGGGAATTCCAACTGCGCCGAGATTTGCGCCACGTCGAGATTATTCCACATAAAAAGCATTTCCCCATTCCCCGGCAGCGCATCTGCCACTCCGCCGAAAGCTGGTTTGCCCTGCCCAAGCCTGATCTGCCCCGTTACAGTGACCATCCCCGCCACATCATATTGCCGCCAATATTCAGGCGCGGAATTTCCATCAGCGGGGACCCAGCCGCGGTCCACCAGAACAGCCGTCCCTGAGAAAAGAAGCGGGGTGATGAGGTGGTATCCATATTGATCGCCGTAGTATTGATTCCGCAAGGCGACTTGATTCTCAAAATCGTATTGACCTGTCACGGTTGCGGCGAGCCATTCCATTTTAGAAATATTTTCAGGCAGTTCGTTGTTCAAATCCAGCGCCGCTGTTGCGCGCATCGATTCGACCTGGGCGTTGAAGGCGCGGCGTTGTTCGAGCCTGTCCAACTGCCAGATGCCGAGGCGGATGCAAAAGGCTGTGCCCGCAAAAACCAGCAGGGTGGTAAAAAGCCATTGGCGCGAAAACATGGTTCCCAGAATCACGCTTCTGTTTCCTTTTTCTTTTTGGAGGGGATCAGGCCGCTGTAAATTGCGAACAATGCGCCAAGCGGAAACCCGGCAAAGAGAAGGCCGGTAACGCGGGTGCTCCATGTAACTGGCTGCCGTACCTCGATGCCCTGGAATTTTTCAGGTTGAAAGGAACAGTCGAGCATGTAACTTTCTTCGGCGTTCAACTCCATGCTGGCAGATGCGCCGGCTGGAATCCACAGCGAGCCTAATTGGTGGTCGACGTTATCCTGGTTCACAACCACAAGCATATCGCCAACAACAAGGTTGAGGTCTTTTGAAATCTGCGGCGGGGCGCTGCCTTCGCGAACCAACTGCGCCGTGCCAGCGGGTATCACCAATTGGATCTGGTTGGGTTCACGGTTTTCACGTTTTAGCAGCCGGTACGCAACCTCGCTGGTGATGCCTGCCACAACGAGACCGATCAGGAACGAGGCCAGGATTCGTTTGAAAGTGAAATTCACTGTGATTTCTCCAGCAATAATTTTAGGTCAAAGACTATGTCTTTCGTGGGAACGCCAAAGGCATACGAAAGACGCAGGTTGCCGCGGGTGTCGATCAAATACAATCGCGCGGTATGGTCAACGATATAGCCAAACGCGGAGTTCGATGAGTTGACCTGGCGCGCCACGCCATAGTCATTCCAAATGGGCTGAAGTTGTTCCTCGGAGCCTGTCAGGCCGATGAATGATTTATGAAAATGATTGGCGTATTCCTGTATTTTTTCGGGAGTATCGCGGGCGGGGTCTACTGTTACAAAAACGACTTGCACGAATTTGGCATCCTCGCCCAAACTGTCAAGCGCCTGTTTCATTTCCGCCATTGTGGTTGGGCAGACATCCGGGCAGGATGTGTAGCCAAAAAAGAGCAGAACTATTTTTCCGCTCTGGTTACTCAACCGAAAAATCTCTCCATTTGCCTGGGTAAGTTCAAAATCTCCGGCAGGCGGATACGGCTCGGCATAACTTGTTCCACGAAAACTGGGGGGCTTTGCAAATATAAAAGTCAATGCCGAGGCGATGGCCAGGATGAGCAAAACGCCCACGCCTACCCAGAGAGTCTTCTTATCCATACCTGCTCCCGAAAAAGATCGTACATTCGAACAAACTTCGTTAACATTTCAAATCGGGGCGACCGATTGGCCGCCCCGATTTGTTTTTCGATATTCTCTTTATACCAGAAAGCGGCGTGCAATGCCAGAAACCGCCCGGCGCTGAGTTGAAGCAAAAGGTTAGGATATAGTCCCGATCAAATACAGCGCGGGGTAGAAGAAAATCCACACCAGGTCGACGAAGTGCCAGTAGACGGCGGCGGCTTCCACGCCCCAATGCTGTTCCTTGGTGAAGTAGCCGTTACGGCCATTTCTATACACAAGGCCGAGGAAGATGACGCCTGTTAGTACGTGGAAGGCGTGCATACCTGTCATCATATAAAAGATGCCGCCGACCACGTTCTTACTGGCGGTCAATCCTTCTGCGGCGGCCAGTCGCCATTCCACGCCGACCACGCCGAGGAGGAATCCCGTTCCCAGCAGAATAGTGATGAGTATTCCGTTTAGGAAGCCTTTTGTATCGCCATGCGCCATCGAGGTTTCCGCTCGATTCATGAAGAAGGATGAAAGGAGCAAAACAGCGGTTACGGCCAGTCCAAGCAACTGGTTGAGATGGGGTCGTTCCAACCCAAGCAGGTTGAAGCGGCTGACAAGCAGGCCGCCGAACACAAACGAGTCTGAAAGCAGAAACAACCAGAGTCCGAGGCGGTTTGTGCCGGTCTTGTATTCATAAGAATCGTGGCCGCCTTCATGTTCCTCGTTCAGTTTGTAAATGTGCATAAAGTAATAAGCCACCAAAGCGGCTTTTACCACGGCCACGAGGGTCAATACCGCCACCGACATGAAGGATATGGCAATGAAGTATTCGAGCGCTGTCAATACCGCCAAATACACGCCGATCAAAATGCCCTGTTTGAGAGCAGAAGCTTTATCTTGTGTGTGAGACA
>CAKKRM010000175.1 GCA_919902735.1 Anaerolineales bacterium
GTTCGTGCAATAATCTTGTCAGTTTTATGGCGGTGGTTCTGGTTTTCAATCAGCGAGTCTTGCACAAAAGCCAGCCAACAAAGCGTGCACCCGACGCTGGGGATTCTGGCGCGATTCCAAGCATTTTTCTACGCCTCAGCATTTTCCCAGTCGGACGGCGTCCCGCCGCCCGCCCCAGCGCGGGTAACGCAAACCGTTAGGCTGCTTCGCAAATTTACTAAACTATTATGAAACTTACCGCCATCGTTGCGCAATTCCCTGTGTCATTATCCATCCAGAACAACTTGAATGTTATTGATTCTGTATTAGGACAAACAAATCCTGGTAATTTAGTAATCTTTCCAGAAGGCTCAGTCTCAGGTTATTCAAGTGACATCACATTTCTCCAACAAATAAATCTCGACGAGTTAAAAGCAGGTTTGGAACACATTAAAAAAGAAGCGCAACAGCGAAAAATAAACGTCTGGATTGGCGCCTGTGTGAAAGTTGAAGGCAAATGGTTCAATACCGCACAAGGTTTCTCGCCAAACGGAGAGGTGCAGATTTATCACAAGATAAACCTAGCCCATCACGAACGTGGAGTTGTCTCCGCAGGCAACGCCTTGCCTATATTTGAATTAAATGCTCCTGAAGGTACAGTAAAAATTGGAGTTCAAATTTGCAGAGAGTTGCGCTACCCCGAACAATGGAGATGGCTTGCACAGCATGGCGCACAAATTATTATTCATCTAAATAACGCAGTTGGCGATGATACATATCAACCCGTTTGGAAAAGCCATCTCACCAGTAGGGCAGCAGAAAATCAGAGATTCGTTCTGAGTGCAAATAACGCCGCGCCCAAACAAGTTAGCCCCACCATCGCTATTGCTCCTGACGGAAAAGTCATAGATGAAATGGTCTCAGCAGAATTGGGTATCTTTCGAGTTGAGTTAGAATTGTCCAAAGTTTCTAATTGGTATCTTGACCAAAGGCGAAGTGATGTCGTAGAAATCAAGTCAGGTGTTCTACAATAAACGCAGCCTAACAAAGCGTGCACCTGACGTGTGGGAGTCTGCGCGATTTACAAGCATTTTTCTGGCTTCGGGTTTTTCCTGCTCCCAAACAGAATCCACGCCCGC
>CAKKRM010000176.1 GCA_919902735.1 Anaerolineales bacterium
AAAAGAGGACGGCGTCGCCACCGTCCTCAACTAATCTCCAATCTCTTTTATTTCTTCTCTTCCTCAACCTTCGCCTCCACCTTCTTCCCGCGCAGCTTGCGGAAGAGGGCGCGTCCGCCGATGAAGACCAGGTAAAGTGGAAGGCCCACAACGATCCAGGATGGCAGCACGTAGATGACAAAGCGAATGGCGAATTCGGTGAAACTCTGCAGGAAGTCGATCAGGTCCTGCACTGCCTTGAGCGCCGCACCCTTGGGTTCCCATTTTCCAATGACAACAGGTTGAATCGTTTCTTCGGCAATGATACGCACGCTCACGGCGGAGAGTGCGGCGGCTTCATCGTAATATTTGATCTGACCCTTCACGACCTCGATTTGTTCGCGATAATACACGAGTTGATTGAAGATATTGACCACATCTTCGGTGGCTGTCGCTGATTGGAGAATCTCATCTAACTGCGCTTCGGCGGCTTCGAGATTCTTGAGGCGTGATTTCAAGTCTACATATTCCGCGGTGACATCCTGCCCTGAAACATTCTCACTTTGGACCTCGACCACATTCTTCTTGATCTGATCCATGGCTTCCTTTAATCTTTCGGAAGGCACGCGGATGATAACCTGGGCTTCGGGAACTTCGACATAATCGTTTGTGTAGCCCTGATACAGATTGGACGAGACCACAAAGCCGCCCATTTGCTCCGCCATAAGCTGGATTTCCTTCATGCGCCCTTCCACATCCGAGACCACGATGGCGAGGTCAGCGTTTTTGATGACGATGCGGTCCACGGTGGCAAGAGCGCCGCCATTCGATGCGTCAATGTTGGGGATGGCCTCTACTGAATATTCGCTGGCAGGAGCCTCCCGTGTATCAATAAAACTGGCGGCTGGGTCGGGCGCAACGGCATAATCATAAAATGGCTCGGCAATGGGCACATCACCACCAACACCCGACAGGTTGGAATTGACGCTGCTAAATGTACTCCCGACGACCGGGCCAAAGATCATCATCACGGCCCCAATAATCAACACGGCATTGATGACGAGACTAATTGGCAATAACTTTTTCATGGCTTCTTCTCCTTGTTTAACTTTGACGACTTCTCCACCCAATGACGAACGTGTTAACAAAATAGTTCCCAGCGTAGACGATGAATCATGGAAGACAGACCACGGATGAATTTCCATCGTCTGCGGTCTATCGTCCATCGTCTGAATTACCATCCCTCCGCAATACGCGCCGCGTGTTTTTCAGGCAGCCCCGCCGAACGGATGCGTTCCTGCACTTCGGCAATGTTATATTCCGCGCGGCGCGGAGTCCAGGTGCGGGCTTCGGTGTCGTAGATGGCAAAGGCGGCGCGCGGGTCGCGGTCACGCGGCTGGCCGACAGAGCCTGGGTTCAGAATCAGCTTCGGGCGGAGTGGGATCGCTATATCTGGCTTCACCTGCTCCAGACTCACGTGGTCAGTTTTTTCATCCAGGGCGAACAGGCATTGAATGTGCGAATGCCCCACGAAACACCAGGGCGTATCGAAATGATCGAAGTTGAGCCGCGCCGAAAGCGTGTTCAAAATATATTCCCACAACGGGTCACGCGGACTGCCATGCGCCATCGTCGCCTCGCCGCGCACTTTTGTTTTCGACGGAAGCGAACGCATAAAATCCATGTTACTCGCAGATAAAACTTTTTCGTGGTGCATCAACGAACGCCGCGCTTCGCCATTGAACGTCTCGAGCGGCATCCTGCCAATCACGGCCACATCATGATTGCCAAGCAGGCAGGTGAGGTTTTTAATATCGCGCACTTCCTCCACCGCCGCATTGGGGTCGGGGCCGTAGCCCACCAGGTCGCCCAGGCACCAGGTCTCGTCCACTTCGCCAGCTTCTTTTAATACGGCAACGAGCGCGGTGTAATTTGCATGAATATCCGACATTACCAAAATACGCATATCACTCCAACAGTCTTGCAACGCGTTCCATGATTTTTTCAGCCGCTTCGCTCTTGCTCATCAACGGCAAAATTTCCTTTGTGCCATCCGCAAACAACAACGTGATGCGATTCGTCTCCACGCCAAACCCTGCATCTTTTGCAGAAATGTCGTTGGCGGCAATGAAATCCAATTTTTTGGATTTTAACTTCTCCGCCGCATTTTCCAGCAGAGATTGACTCTCCGCCGCAAACCCCGCTGTCACTTTGAAACGCTTCCCTTCCCCGCCGACAGTTGATAGCGTTCCAAGGACATCCGGCGCCGCTTCGAGTTCGATCTGCGGAATGCCGTCCCGCTTTTTCATTTTATCTTTCGCTATTTGCACAGGTCGAAAATCCGCCGCCGCCGCCGCCATCACCAGCGCATCTGCTGATTCGTTCATCACGGCATCAAGCATCTCCTGCACGCTTTTCACGTGGATGACTCTCGCGCCCACAGGTGAAGTCAATGCAGTGGGTGCGGTGACCAAACACACCTCCGCGCCCAAATCAAGCGCGGCCTGTGCGAGTGCATAGCCCTGCCTGCCTGATGAATGATTCGTAATCATGCGGACAGGGTCAATCGCTTCCTGAGTCCCGCCCGCGGTGACGATGATTTTTTTGCCAGCCAGTTTTCCCTTTTTCCCAAGCGCCACGCGGATGTGACCGAGGAGTTCCACAGGCTCAATCATGCGCCCCGTGCCCGAAAGGCCCGAAGCCAGGCGCCCTTTGTCAGGGCCAGCAACCAGCCCTCCGCGGGAAAGAAACGTGATGAGATTCTCCTGCGTGGCGGGGTGATCGAACATCCCGCCATCCATCGCGGGCGCGATCAAAATCGGGCAAGTCGCAGCCAGGGCGGTGACGGTCAATAAATTATCTGCGATGCCGTGCGCGAGCTTTGCCATCGTATCTGCGGTGCAGGGCGCGATGACCAGCAAATCGGCGGTTTTTCCAAAGCTGACATGCAGAACATGCGCTTCGTTTCCCCAGAGATCATTATCGGTAAATGCGCGGCGGCCAGTGACCGATTGAAAGGTAAGCGATGAAACGAATTTTTCTCCCGCACCCGTCAAAAGCACATCCACCTTTGCGCCAGCTTGCGCCAACTTGGAAGCCAGGTCCGCCGCTTTGTACGCCGCAATAGACCCGGTGACCCCAAGCAAAATGTGCTTTCCTGAAAAGATGGACATATCGGGGTGATTATACTTCCAACTTTTCGAAATTGCCCCTTGACGCATCCGCATGGCGGGCATAGAATACTGCCCACTATGTTATCTGCTGTCCGCTTTTATTTTGCGTATTACTTTAACGGCCTCCGCTCGGTTGCCGCTGGTTGCGCTTAAGTAGACAGAAAAAACTGTATGCAAAAAGAGCGAGGCCACACGGCCTCGCTCTTTTCTATTTTTCGTAGGGGAGACCCTTGCGGTCGCCCCTGAATAGGAGAACACAACCATGCCCATCCGTGGAATTCGCGGCGCAACAACTGTCTCAGCCGATGAAGCCGATTTAATTCTCGAAGCCACGCGGGAATTACTTGAAGCAATTTTGGATTTAAACTCAGGAATGAAACCAGAAGATGTTGGAAGCGCAATCTTTACAGTAACCGACGACCTCGTTTCGACTTTCCCCGCAGAAGCCGCGCGCAGAATGGGATGGAGCATGGTGCCGATGATGTGCGCGCGCGAGATTCCCGTCCCCGGCAGTTTGCGGAGGGTTATCCGGGTGCTTGTCCATTGGAATACGGAAATACAGCAGAATGAAATCACGCACGTGTATTTGAGAGATGCGGTCAGGCTGCGCCCTGATTTGGTTGCGGCGCAGTGAACAGTAATCAGTAAACAGTAATCAGTGATTAGTAAACAGTGAACAACGGATCACGCACCATGCAACACGTTCCATTCATCCTTCATCCTTCATAATTCATCCTTTGCACTTAGGAGT
>CAKKRM010000177.1 GCA_919902735.1 Anaerolineales bacterium
TTAATTACTGACCTTACGCACGGAAGAACTCTTTGCCGAAAATTTTAACGCCAAGCCGCAAAGACGCGAAGTTTTATTTCCCTTTGGGCCTTCGCGTCTTTGCGTTAGATGTTTTGGGCAAGTATCCCACCCTGCAGAGCGGACTGCGTAAGGTGAGTTAATTATTCACCTTACGCAAATTTTGTGTTTTTTAGGGTATGTCGCCCTGAGTGCTAGCGCATCGTCCCCGAAGGGGGAAGGGTCTCTACGACTATCTCAGAGACCCTTCGCTTCGCTCACATCGTCCCGACACTTGCGCCGTACGCCAGTGCGGTGTGTCCTTCGGGAGGGAATCATGGGCGGTGCGTAAGGTGAGTAAATAAAACAGGGTTTGGAAAGAGCATCTTCCAAACCCTGTCCCTGCTTTAGTATTACAGCGCAAGGCTGCTCCCTGCGCCGTCCCCGGCGCAGGAGTTTTCCAGAGACACACCGCCGGGGACGGCGGCTTTGAGCCGGACTTTGCGCTGTAATATTAAGGTTTTACAAACACGTTATATTCCAAAATATAATCGCCTGCTTCATAATCCGCTGAGCCATCGTTGATGGAAGCAGTGAATGTGGCTGTAATGGACATTGTGTGCTCGCCGGCCGGCCATTTGCTCAGCGCCGTGTAATACAGCCGACACCACTGACCGCCGTTCTCAAGGTCTTCCTGCCGCAGCTTGTCCAGCGCCACATCCTCGCCATCGAGGGTGAACTTCACTTCGATATTCTCGAAGTTCTGGTTGAGGATTTCCTTCGTGGAGGTACACCACGCATACATCCAGACGATTGTCTCTTCCTTCAGTAGCGGAACTGTGTACGTCAATGTGCCTGGCACGGCATAATCCGCAGATTCGTACTTCTCGCGCGCCAGGTCTTCAAGGAATTTCTTACCAGAAGAAAATGCAGAGGAAGCCGCCGCCGCGCTGGCCAACTCCGGCGGGCCGGAAGGCGTGATGCCTGCGCCCAAAGGCTGGCTGATCGCCCGCTCGGCAAAGGCGAGAACAACATCCTCCCCGTTGAATTGCTGAAGAAGGGTCTCTGCCGTCACTGGAACTCGCAAATCCGGCACAACACCACTTCCTTCGAGGTGGATGCTGCCATCCGCATCCATGGCGCGGCCAATAGTCATTTGGGTGTAGAGACCTTCAGGCATGTAGAAACCTTCCACACTGCCGCCCGCCCCTTCCGAGGGATACTGTCCCACGATAATGGCGCGGTCATTGATCGTCATGTTGTAGGAGAAGAATTCGCAGGCGCTGGCGCAGTTCGGGCCAATCATCACTACAACCGGCCCATTGTATTGAAGCTGTTCACGCGGCGGAATCATGGACTCTTCACGATCCGGGTCGATGAAAAACTCACCCGTGCTGTCATCGTAATAAGCGGATTGGCCAACGATGATCTCTTCGTTGAAGAAGTAAGCCGCCATCTGGTCTGCCAGCCATCCGCTGCCGCCGCCATTATTACGCAAGTCTAGGATGATGCCAGGCGCTTCATTTTCATTGAAGTACTGCATGGCGCGCTCCCAAACAAGAATGGAAAGCAGGTCGTTATCTGAAAAACTGGAAATCTTTATATAGCCATAACCGCTCGGCAGCAGATCGAACTCCACCGGCAGGGCTTCGGCATCCACACCCGCGCGGAAGGATGCGAAGCTGAAGCTATCGAACTCATTGACCACAGCCAATGAAACCGCCTGTTCCGCTCCGTCGGGATTCTTGAAGGTTACTTCAACCTCACCTTTTTCAAGCTTGAAACGGGTTGCATAGCGCAATTGTTGAAGACGCTTAATCTCCGGGTTGCTAAATGGAGAAGACCACGGGACGGTCGCTTCGACCACATCCCCGGCTGGAACTCCATCCAATGAAAGTATCTCCGCGCCCCAAACCATGCCCGCCTCAGCGGCCGGGCCGCCTTCTAAAACGAAGTTGGCAATGAACTTGCCATCATCGGTTTCGCGCATCCCAAAACCCAACCCGCCCGCTGTTTCGGCTTGAAAATCCGCATCCAATGGGGATGAATCAAAGCTGATGTGTGTATCTGGAATAGACCAGAGAAAATCGCGCAGCGCCAAAGCGTAGGCGTGGCTGTCTTTCTTCTTCTCGGCCTCTTCAAAGCGCGGACGGAACTCTTCGCCCTTCGCATCCCAATCAATCTTCTTCAACTCAGTGAAAGCATATTCGTTCTTGAACTTCTCGAGCATCTTGTCAAACGCTTCGGTGTACGAAAGCGCAGAGAAGTCATCCGCCGCAGAGCCTTCCGGTTCGAGCAGGGCAATTTCAGGTTCTGCCGAGCGGTCAATGCTAAAGGGAGATTGATCCAGATCGATGACCGACCAGCCCGCAGGTAAATCCATGATCGGGTCGTCATCGGTGAAAAGTTTCTTGTCGTCGCCAAATCCAGATGGGAACGATTGTCCGCCATCCGGCGCGTACACCAGATACTTGCCGCCGAAAACCTCGAGATAAAAATCGCTGTCATCGCTGACGTTGGTGGAGGCATACGCCGAGGACCAGCCGCCGCCGCCCTGGTCACGGCGCTCGAGGAATGGGTCGCCCCAGGTGTTCGTCCAATACGCCACTGCAAAGACCATCACGCCCGGGTCATCGGCGCCGTCATGATCTACATCATGCAGCGTGCCATTCGGAACTTCGGGCAAAGTCAGGCTGTACGTGAAAGGCGATGTGTAAAAATCGGAAGTGATCTGCCCAATCACCTGCGACTCAACGGGAATCAAAAACTTGCGATCACGGGTCACAAAGCCGCCCTGATCTTCGAGAATGATCACAGGTTCCGCCACACCCATCGTAAAAAACGTATTGGTGTACGTCACAGCGCCAGTGACAATTTTTGGCCCTGTCCCACTACCGGCGGTTTCCTCCGTCGCGGGCGGCGTATCCGTCCCGGTCTTGGGGGTACATGCGGCAAGCAACAAACTTATCGTAACCAGAAAAGCAACAACTTTAAACAGATGTGATTTCATACAGCCTCCTTGGAAATTCGCCCCATTATAATGCCGAAGTATAATGACCCGCATGAATTCACAAATCGAAACAGAATTTGATCGAGCCGCGCAGGCCCGCGCAAAAAACAACGAGGGACAGGCGCGCGTTTGCGCAAGGCGCGCCGCAGGCATAGCCATACGGGATTATCTCACCCGCAGAGGGACTCACATCCCAGGCAGCAGCGCGTACGACCTGCTTAATCTCATTAAGGAAGATACGCTTCTTCCCCCTGACTTGAAGCTGGTCGCTGACCATTTGACATTGCGCGTCACTGAAGAATTCAAACTCCCCGTCGAAGCAGATTTGGTTGCAGATGCCCGTCTTTTATGTGACTGGTTATTAAACAATTAGACCCTAAAGGTTTTTAAAACTTTTAGGGTCTTTATTTGACGATTAACTTTACGCAGTCATACCTGTACCGCGACATTTTGAGCTTTTACAAATTATTCTGACAACAGAATGGCTCGCCGTACTGCAAGATTTATCTTGCGAGTGGCGGTTTTACCTCAAAAATACGCGCAACATGAATGTTGCGGTACCTTTAAGATAAGACCTCACTCAACCCTTGCGCCCAGCCAGGTAATAGAAAGCGCGCGCAAGGGTGACCAGCAAAAGCATCCCAGACATGACGCCGCCGAGAACAAAGAACATCCTGCGCCAGTCCGTCAGGCGCAGCGTGATCTCCCGTCTCGTGGGCATTTGAATGCGCCCGCGCAGGCGTTGGACAATGTCGCTCGGAGGAGTGAGCGGCTTCAAGGTCCCGGCCAGATGCGCTTCGAGTACATCCAAATTTTCTTCGCGAGTCAAATCCGTTTTACGTTTTGCCATTCTGTTACCTTGCTTTTTATTCAATAGGGTAAAGGATCAAGCCAACGGTGCCCGGACCCAGGTTCGCCGCAATGGAAATGGACAGCTCGCTCAGCATCGTTTCTTTATGGTTGAAATGACTCTTTGCGTCATCCAGCAGCGCCTGTCCCGATTTCTGGTCGCGGGCATGTACAACCGCCAGGTACACCGGCTGGTTTCCAAATTCCTCTTTTGCCATTTCGATCACGCGGTCGAGAGCGGCTTTGCGGGTGCGAACCCGTTCGGCCATATTAAGATCGCCGTCGCGCAATACGGCAATCGGCTTTACATTCAAGAGGGATGCGAGCGCCGCTTGCAGGGTTTTTACGCGGCCTGACATTTTTGCGTATTCGAGAGTGTCTAACGTCAGGATCACGCGGATTTTGCGTTTGATGGTTTCCAAATAGGCCACGATCTCTTCCACGCTTTTGCCTGCGCGCTCCATTTTTCGCGCTTCGCGGCACATCAACCCAATTGCCAGTGAGCCAACGGCAGAGTCCATTGGAATAACATTGAACTCGCCCTTTAATTCCTGGGCGGCAGAAACTGCAGAGGTGTACGTGCCGGAGAGTTTGGCGGTAATATGAATGGAGAGGATCGTGTCGCCCTTTTGCGCCACCTTGCGGTAAAACTCGACAAATTGATGAGGCGATGGCTGGGAGGTTTTTGGAACACGTTTGCTTTCATCCACCAATTTGTAGAAGCCTTCGTTGTCCAATTCCACCCCTTGAAGATAGGATTTTTCCCCAAACAAAATATTGACAGGGATCGTATCAATGCCAAATTCCTTTTCCCATTCGGGAAGGATGTCGGCTGCGCCATCGGTCACAATTCGTAACATGGTTTACTCTCCTTCAAGATTTAAGTTTTGATCTTCCAATTGGTCGCGAAGAGCCAGAAGGGTGCGGTGGTAAAGGCTTTTTACGGCTCCTTCACTTCTTTTCATAATTGCGCCAATCTCTGCATTCGACATGTTCTCAACAAATTTCAAAATTAACAAGTTTTGTCTTTCAGGCGGCAGTTTGCGGATCATTTTCAAGAGCGCATCCTGTTCCTGGGAGCGGACGAGGTTTTTTTCGGGGTGGTCACCCTTCGCTGGCAGGATGGGCAGGTCATCCAGTGGAATTTCCTGCTTGCGACTGCGGTCGCGGTGCCAGTTTGCAACAAGATTGTGGGCAATGCGATACAGCCAGGCGGAAAAGGGAACGCCGCGATCTGTATAATTCTTGATGTGATTCATCGCCCGTTGGAATACGCGGGCAGTCAAATCCTCCGCGTCGTGGAGATTCCCAGTCCGGTAGTAAACATAATTGAAAATGCGCTCCACATAGCGCTCGTACAGTTGACCAAACGCATCACGGTCACCCTGCGAGGCGCGGGCCAGCACTTCTTCTTCGTTGTATTCCAATTCCAGCAAGTTAATAACCTTACCGGCGGGTTTGGATTAAATAACACCGTCGGATTTAATAAGTTACACCGAGTATAACATGCGTAATTATTCGGATATGAGAGGCATATTTTTAGCGCGCCAAAAATGGAAAATAAAAAACGGGTTGGTATAATCCAAAGCCGCCGATACGGCTTTCTCAAAGTAGGTTGACACGTTTTCAAATCTGTAGCAAGGCTTGACGCGAAAGGCGCGAAATTGAGCGAATTTTCGCGAAACTCAATAAAAAATTCGCGTCATTCGCCTTTTCGCGTAATTTGCGTTAAGATTTTTCGACTTTGAGAAAGCCGTAAAGCCGCCGAGTAAAAACGTTCTTTAATCAGAACGCATGTGCTATAATCACTTCGCTTTTCCATTCTCCAAAGAAGGCTAATCCATGTCATCCAATGTCATTCGTGTCGTGGGCGCGCGCGTCCACAATTTGAAAAATATTACCGTCGAAATTCCGCGTGATAAGTTCGTGGTCATTACGGGCTTATCGGGTTCGGGCAAATCGTCGCTGGCGTTCGACACCATCTTCGCCGAGGGACAGCGGCGCTACGTTGAGTCACTTTCGGCGTATGCGCGGCAGTTCATCGGCCAGATGGACAAGCCCGATGTGGACTACATCGACGGCCTCTCCCCCGCCGTTTCGATTGACCAGAAATCCACCTCGCATAACCCCCGCTCGACAGTTGGCACGGTTACCGAAATTTACGACTACATGCGTTTGCTTTTTGCGCGTGCGGGCATTCCACACTGCCCCGTTTGCGGGCGCGAGGTTGTCAAGCAGTCGGCGCAAGAGATCGTGGATAAGATCGAAAAACTGCCCAATAGCTCGCGTGTGCTGATCCTCTCTCCGCTCGTGCGCGCACGCAAGGGAACGTATCAGGCAGTCTTCGAGGAAATCCGCAAGGCGGGCTTCACCCGCGTCCGTGTGGATGGAACAGTCTCTTCATTGGACGACGAGATCGAACTGGATCGCTACAAACAGCACACCATCGAAGCCGTTGTGGATCGCCTCGTCATTTCACAGCATGAAGATAAAGAAGAAAGAAGATCCGCCCGCACGCGTCTCACAGATTCGGTTGAGACCGCTTTGAAATTTGGGGAAGGATATGTGACAGTTAATTTGGTGGACGGTCAAAAGTCGAAAGTTGAAAGTCGCGACCTTCAACCTTCGACCTTTGACCTGGCCTTCTCCGAACATCTCGCCTGCCCCGAACACGGCGTCAGCATTCAGGAAGTGGAACCGCGCACCTTCTCGTTCAACACCCCGCAAGGCGCCTGCCCCGATTGCCAGGGACTTGGCTCCAAGCTGGAAATTGACCCACAGCGCATCATCCCTGACGACAGCCTGTCTCTGAACGAGGGAGCGATCATCAGCATGGAATGGAGCGGCCCGAAGGTCGAAGGCGGCTACTATTGGCAGAGTCTCATCAATGCGGCAAAAGCCTTCAAAATAGATTTGGATAAACCTGTCAAAGAATTATCCAAGGAAAATATGAAGGTCGTCCTCTACGGCACTGGCGACAAGCAAATTCAGATGACGTATCAGGGCGCGAACGGGAACGAGTTCAAATTCACACGCGCTTTTGAAGGCGTCATCACCAATATGGAACGCCGCTACCGCGAGACAAACTCGGAGTACATCCGCGAGAAGATCAGCGAGTTCATGTCTGACCGTCCGTGCCCAAGCTGTGGAGGCAAACGCCTCAACCCCGCCGCCCTGGCAGTGACCGTGGACAACGTGAACATCGTCGAAGCAAACTCATGGCCCGTCCTGCAAACGCTGGAATGGGCGAAGAAGATCGCAGGCAAAAATTCCCCGCTCACCTCCAAGCAAAAGGCAATTGCAGAACGAGTCATAAAAGAAATCAGCGAGAGACTTTCATTCCTCGTCAACGTCGGTTTGGATTATTTGACCTTGAACCGTTCTGCGGTGACATTATCTGGCGGCGAGGCACAGCGCATCCGACTTGCGACCCAGGTTGGTTCCCGTCTCGTTGGGGTTTTGTATGTGCTGGATGAGCCGTCCATTGGCTTGCATCCGCGTGACAATGCGAGGCTGTTGGAAACTCTCAAAGGCTTGAGGGATTTGGGCAACACGGTTCTCGTTGTTGAACATGACGATGAAACCATCCGCGAGGCAGACTGGGTGATCGATCTTGGTCCCGCGGCTGGCGAGCATGGCGGACAGGTGATTGCCGAGGGAACTCCGAAACAGATTTTGGCGCACCCAAAGTCGTTGACTGGGCAATATCTCTCGGGGCGCAAGCAGGTTGGGGTCCCGAAAAAGAGGCGGGAGGGAAATGGCAAGGCGTTGACGATTGTCAATGCGACGGCGAACAACTTGAAAGGCATAACTGTTCCGATCCCGCTTGGAAAACTGGTTTGTATCACGGGCGTTTCAGGGTCGGGCAAATCCACTTTGATGAGCGACATCATGTACAACGCACTCGCCGCAAAGTTGATGGGCGCGCGGACACAGCCCGGGGAGCATGAAAAAATCGAAGGCGTGGAACAGCTCGACAAGATTATCAATATTGACCAATCCCCGATTGGCCGCACGCCGCGCTCGAACCCAGGCACGTACACGGGGCTGTTCGATGAAATTCGCAAGCTGTATGCCGAGTTGCCCGAAAGCAAAATCCGCGGCTACAAGCCCGGGCGCTTCTCGTTCAACGTGCATGGCGGGCGCTGTGAAGCCTGCCAGGGACAGGGCGAACTGCGCATCGAAATGCAATTCCTGCCCGATGTGTACGTGCCTTGTGACGTGTGCCACGGCAAACGCTTCAATCGTGAGACCTTGCAGGTTCTGTTCCGAGATCAGTATTCCATCTCTGACATTTTGGACATGACCGTTGACCACGCGCTGACCGAGTTCCAGAACTATCCGCAGATGCAGAATAAATTAAAGTTATTGCAGGAAGTGGGACTTGGCTACGTGCGGATCGGCCAGGCGGCGACGACACTTTCAGGCGGTGAAGCCCAGCGCGTGAAGCTCTCGAAGGAACTCTCGCGCCGCGCTACGGGACGCACCCTGTACGTTCTCGATGAACCATCCGTCGGCTTGCACGCGGCGGATGTACACAAATTAATCGAAGTCCTGCAAAGACTGGTGGACACAGGCAACTCGGTGATAATCATCGAACATAACCTCGACATCATCAAAGTTGCAGACTGGCTGGTTGATCTTGGTCCCGAAGGCGGCGACCGCGGCGGTGAGTTGATCGCAGCGGGTACGCCTGAACAGGTGATGAAGGTGAAAGAGTCTTATACGGGGAAATACTTGAAGGCGCACATGAGGTAAGAGTTGTGAAAGGTGGAAGGCGGAAGGTAGAGTGTCATGACTTTCGACTTTCGACTTTCGACTTTCGACTTTCGACTTTCGACTTTCGACTTTCAACTTTCAACCTTCGACTTTCAACTTTCAACCTTCAACCTTCGACTTTCAACCTTCGACTTTCAACTTTCAACTTTCAACCTTCGACTTTCGACTCCCCACCCCGCACAGGGTGTGGTCTAAAGTTTCGGAAAATAGGAGTAAGATGGGGAAAATGGAAGAAG
>CAKKRM010000178.1 GCA_919902735.1 Anaerolineales bacterium
TAGATGTTTTGGGCAAGTATCCCACCCTGCAGAGCGGAATGCGTAAGGTGAGTTAATAAAAAAAATCCGCCTGGAAAATCAGGCGGATTTTTCTCAAAGCCCTATCCCCTGAATCTCGGATACGATCCCAGCACCCGCAGGGTGGTTGCGTATTCTCCCAGATGGTCGAGCGCACGCTTAGGCGTCTCATCCTCCACCGAGCCGATGAAATCAACATAAAAAAGATATTCCCACGGCTTGCCCTGCAAAGGACGCGACTCGATTTTCGTCAGGTCGATGTCACGCAAAGCAAAAACGGACATGGCTTTGAACAGTGACCCTGGGACATTTTTGAGCGTGAACACGATGGAAGTCTTCGCCTCTTCCTTCCCCTTCGACTCGCTCAGGGCGGCGGGGACAGTTGCTTCTCGTCCGACAGCGAGAAAACGCGTATAGTTTTCCGCGTTGTCCTCGATGCCTTCCTCGAGAATTTGCATTCCGTATAACTCAGCCGCCCGCTTCGACGCAATCGCCGCCACATCCCGCGCGCCCGACTCTTTGAGCATCTTCACACTCCCCGCCGTATCGTAGGCTTGCTCCGCTTTGATGCCGAGATTCCGCAAATAGCCCGCACACTGCCCCAACGCCTGCGGATGGCTGATGGCTTTCTTGATATCTTCCTTTTTTACATCTGGGTTTGCAATCAAGCAATGTTGCACGCGCAGGAGATACTCTCCAACAATATGCAGATCATGCCGCAGGAGCAGGTCGTAATTTTGATGAATACTGCCCGCCAACGAATTCTCAATAGGAGCCAGCGCCGCATCGCTCCCGCCCGATGCCACCGAATCAAACATCGCATCGAACGATTCACACGGGACAGTTTCCACATTTCCGAAATAATTGAAAACAGCCTGTTCACTGTACGCGCCTGGCTCACCCTGGAAAGATATTTTCATCAGAACTCCTTTTTTGTAATTGGTAGTTTAGCATGGTACTAAAGTATGCAATAACTGGTTTGCGTTTTGTGTTGAAAGGCTGTAAAATACTGCCAATTCAAACCCAAATTATTCGGAGGAATAAATCATGTCTCAAGAATCGATGAATCCTGAAATCACCAGTGACGACAAACTGTGGGCAATGCTCAGCTACCTGATCCCCTTGATCGCCGTCGTCGTATTGTTCATGGAAGACAAGAAATCCCGCCCTTATGTAAAGTTTTCCGCCGTTCAATCCATTGTCGCAACTGTGGCCATTTCGATCATTGCCACTGTCACTTTCGGCTGCGGCACTATCCTGATCTTCGCACAGTTGTACTGGGCTTACCTGGCTTACCAGGGACAGGAAATCAAAATCCCGATGATCAGCGATTTCATTCGCAATCAGGGCTGGGCATAATCTTCCCGCCTTACAAAAAACATCCCCTCCGCAAATGGAGGGGATGTTTTTTTATTGAAACTCACAAGTTACGGAATGCTCCCCGCAATATCCGAGCCGAGCCGTATCTCGATATCCACAGTGGAGGCTGGGTCTGGGTTGAAGACAACACGCCGGTTGGCGATGCCAAAGACGCTTTGCATCCATCTGATGGTGTAAAGCTTGGGGCCATACACAATGATGACGGTTTGCCCGTACACTTCCGGGGATGCGGCCACCTCGGTCACATTCATGCCGTAGGATTGGAAAAACACGCCCGCGCGCTGGTCCAGGCCGGGGGTGAAGGTGCCATCCATAATGCGAACGCGCGCGCCCTCGTCGCGCATGGCTTGTGTAATCAGATTAACATCGGTATTGCCGAATGGAACCGCCATGGGGCTGAGCGGGCCGCTGGAGGTGAATATCTCGTCACGCAGAACGCGGATTTTATCTGCAATCGGCTTCATCACACTGGCATTTTGACCGTTGAGGATTGTATTATCGAATGTCACCATGCTGGTATCGATCACACCGGTTTTGATGCTGTCGCGTGAAATGTCCCTGCCGAGCACGGCCAGTTTAAGGGCATCTTCCAAAGGCATGTTGGTATGAATGCCGTTGGAAAGCTGTTCATAAAGCATGGGCGCCTGCGCAACCAGGGTTGGAAAAATCTCAGGGTCGAATATTTTTTTCTGCAAGGCAAAGATCACCTGCTGCTGGCGGCGGGAGCGGTCAGAGTCACCGCCTTCCGTTTTACGAGTGCGGGCATAGGCAAGCACCTTCCAGCCGCACAACTCACGTTCGCCCCCGGGCGTAACCACCACATGATCCATCCCTGAGCCAATCGGGTCGAGCACCAGGCGCTCTTCAGGGACAACATTGATACAGCCTAGAATATTCACCATATCGATAAAGGTCAGAAAATCGATCTGGACGTAATAAGGCACCGGCACGCCCAGCAATTGCTCCACGGTTCTCCTGGCAAGGCCGGGGCCGCCGCCGGGAAGTTGCGCGCCCACCCCGCTGGGATAGGCCGTATTAATGCGGCTGTAGCCAAAGCCGGGGATGTTCACCCACAAATCGCGCGGAATGGACAACATGCCGGCGGTCTTGGTGATCGGGTCAACCGTAAAAAGGATCATCGTATCCGAACGCGGCGGGCCCTGATTTTCCACCCAGTCTTTGGCATCCAAACCAATGAAGAGGATGTTGATGCGGCTGGCGCCATCCCAGGAGGGAA
>CAKKRM010000179.1 GCA_919902735.1 Anaerolineales bacterium
ACCCTTCGCTCCGCTCACATCGTCCCGATGTTCTTCGGGAGGGAATCATAGGCGGCGCGTAAGGTCACTTAATAACTCACCTTACGCAGTCCGCTCTGCAGGGTGGGATACTTGCCCAAAACATCTAACGCAAAGACGCGAAGGCCCAAAGGGAAATAAAACTTCGCGTCTTTGCGGCTTGGCGTTAAAATTTTCGGCAAAGAATTCTTCCGTGCGTAAGGTCAGGTTGTAATATTTGGCTCATCTAACGCACCCAACCGTGTCACCCTGAGCGACAGCGCATCGTCCCCGAAGGGGGAAGGGTCTCTGAGGTGATCAGAGAGGTTCTTCGCTTCGCTCACATCGTCCCGATGTCCTTCGGGAGAACGACACTGCCTAAGGTGAAGTAAGAACTGATATTACAAGCCTGTGTTTATACCGCACACTTGCCGGCCCACTCGCTTCGCTTCGGGGGACAAGGTTACGGTAGCGAAGTTTACGCAGACGTTCTGCCAAAGGTGCGATAACAAGTACTACTCCCTAAAGTCACTCCAAGTCACTCTTTTTTCACCCGAAAATCACTCCAAATCCCTCTTTTTATCATTCTAAAGTCGACCACTTTAGTCCATATTGTATATGGTCTATTTTTGCTATTATGTTCCATATTGCAAATTCATTTCAAAGAATAGAGTTATTTTTCTGTGCTTGAGGAGGAACCTTTGTGAAAGCGTTATGGTTACCTGCTGAATTCGAATCATTAGTCCATCGAATAAAAGATCAATAATATTGAAAGGAAAAAAACATGATAAAAAAAATTAGCAAACACCTCTCTCATATTTCATATGACAGGCTTAAGTTGAGATTACACAATTTGACGCTGATCGTGGCCCTGCTTCTTAGCCTCATGCAATTTAACGTAGCGTCTGTTTTGGCCGCGCCCATCGCGACGAATGAGCCGCCCATCGCGCCGCACTCGCTGATTGCCTTCTCGCAGCGCGACTTCGTTTCCGTCTCAGGCTACGCCGAAGCTGAAACCGTTACGATTGAGATCATCCACTCTGCGATATTTGGCGGCGGAATCGTCACTGCCGGCCCTGGCCTCGTACCTGTGGACGATCCCTCGACTCCTGAATTCGACGGCATCGTCGAAGTGAACCACCCCGGCGGTTATTGCTGGAACGGCGTCACCCCTGATATCCGCCCAGGCGATAAACTCCGCGTAACGGTGGATCAAACCAACATCGCCGATCAGACTACCGTAGCCAACGTGGTCTCGAAGCGCGCCGTGCAGACTGGCCCGAACAATGTTCAAATTCACGGCACGGCTCAGGATGTGAATGGCCTGCCGATCCCGGTCGATCAGTTGGAGCAAAGATTGGTTTCGCCCGGAAATCTATTTGATTTTAATAACCGCCGCACCTTGCGCGCCGTTGCCGCCCCGGCCACTGCGGATGGCGTGCTTGCGTACGACCCGATCGGTATCGATAACCCGGCTGGCATTAATTGGACAGCCACCTACGATAACCTGCTTCCCGAAGATGTGACCCGCGCCCTTCAAGCAGAAGCGCGCATTCACTGGCTCGGCGCTGACCCAGCCGCCGGCGTGGAAGCCACAATTTTCGAGATCGGCGCGGGTATCACCGCTGGCCCCTCTGCTCCTTGCAGCGCGCCCCTCGAGGTATTACCCCCGCCACCCGGCAGTGAGTTGATTCCACCCAGCATTCCCCAGAATCTCACCGCCACCACAAACGGAACTGCGAATACCGTCTTCCTGAGTTGGGATGCCTCCACTGACAATGTCGGTGTGACTGCCTATGGCGTCTATCGCAACGGCGTAGCAATTTCCAACGTACAGAACCCTGACGGCGCCGCCCCGGCGCCAAACACCTACGTGGACTTCAACGTTCCCGCTGGCACATACGACTACACCATTGATGCCGCTGACGAGATTGGCAACCGCTCGGCGCAATCTGCGCCGCCTGTCAATGCAATCACTATTGGTCAAATCGCCGCTGGCGTTGCGAACGAACCTCCGGCAGGTGGCCGCGCCATTTTGGTATTCCCTTCGCGCGACTTCATCTCTGCTGAGAACTATCTGCCCGATGAGCAGGTAACGGTGCAGGTAATCCGCAATGGCTTCGTTGTGTCCTCCGTCGATGGCGTCTTCCCGCTCGATGGGCTGGTCGAGGTCAATCACCCTGGCGGCTACTGTTGGGCAGGTGTAACCCCTGAACTCCGCGCCGGCGATATTGTTCGTACGCTCGCTTTCGGCCCGGAGAGTCTCATAATTCCGCGCTCGGTTGACCAGGTAACAGTCTCGAACGTCACTGCCACCAAGGCAGTGCAAACTGGTCCGAACACCGTGCATATCTACGGCACGGCCCAGGATGCCGAAGGCAACCCGCTTCCGATCGATCAGTTGGAAAACCGCCTGGTCGGCACGAGTCGCGATCCCTTCAACTTGAATGGCCGCCGCGCCCTGCGCGCACCCGGCGATGGCACAATTGCTTACGATACTGCCAATAACCCGACCGGCACCAACTGGACCGCCACTTATACGGGCCTGGATCAGCATGATATCGATCTGGCTTTGGATGTTGAGTCGCGTATTCTCTGGCTTGGCCGCGATCCGCTGGCTGGCGTTGAGATCACCCTCTTCGAAGTTGGCCTGCTCGACCCACCCGGCCCCTCCGCAGGATTTTGTACCGCACCTCTGGAGGCCGCTGACGTAACCGCACCCAGCACGCCTTCCGGTTTTGCCGCAGATGCGAATAGCGCCGCTCGCACGGTTCAGCTAAGCTGGAATGCCGCCAGCGATGAAACCGCCGTCTACGGCTACTTGATTACTCGCGACAATGCGCCATTGCGCTATGTGGGCGCAAATACTACCAGCTATCTTGACACGAATGTATTCCCTGGCGCTCACACCTACACGGTGCAGGCCTTTGACTCGGCTTCGGCGCGCGGCGCTGGCATCTCAATCACCGAGCAGCTTGCCTCCGGACTCGGCCAGCGCTACGGAAATCTTTCTGGCTTTGCGGACCCCGTCAGCGTGACAATGTTGGACGTGACTGCACCAAGCGTCCCCGCCGATCTGACCGCCCTGTCTGGTGTCGACTCAGTAACCCTTAATTGGACAGCATCCACCGATGATATCGATGTGATCGAGTACGGCGTTTATCGCGATGGCGGTTTGATCGCCACCGTTCCCAGCGGCACAAGCTACATTGACAGCGGCCTTGCCGTTGGCAGCTATAGCTACGCCGTGGATGCGGTCGATGCTGCTGGTAACCGCTCGGCCCAAAGCGCGGCTGTAATCGCGGATATCGTTGCGGAGGCTGATATCGAGGCGCCCAGTGTGCCTGCGAATGTATTTGCCAGCGTTCCAAACGTCCGTGGCCGCGATATCGTAATTAGTTGGTCAGCTTCCACCGACAACGTTGGTGTGACCGGCTATACCCTCTATCGTAATGGTGTGGCGATTGCCACCCTAAACGGCGCAACCCTGAGTTATGCCGACAATAACCTGCCCGCCAGCACCAACAGCTACACGGTGGATGCAGTGGATTCAGCGGGCAACCGCTCGGCTCAGTCGGCTGCTTCAACAGGTGCAGTCGCTAATGATCCTCCTGCGGCTCCGCACAGTATTATCCCCTTCCCGTCTCGTGACTTTGTTTCGAGTGATGGCTTCCTTGGCGAAGGCCCGGTTGTTATCAGCGTTCTGCGCGGCGGTGTTGAGGTTTACAAATCTGACCCAATCACACCGGATGGCCTGACCGGCTTATCTGAAGTGAATCACCCCGGCGGCGTTTGTTGGTCAATTTCTACGCCTGACCTCAGACCTGGCGACATCGTCCGCGCAACAAACAGCGCCGGCGTTCCCGACCAGACCGTAATCATGGGTGTGACTGCTGAACGTCCGATCCAAATCAATGCCAACACCGTAGTGGTGCATGGCGTGGCATTGGATGAGAACGGCGTGCGCCTGCCGATTGGACAAATCGAGAGTCGGCTGGTGGTTGGCGCTGCAAACGTTTTCGATGTGAATGGACGCCGCTTGTTGCGCGCTGATTCTGGCGGCACGGGCGATGGCATCCTCGTTTACGATGGCGCAACCGCCAATTGGACTGCTACCTATACCAACCTGACCGCCGCTGATGTGACCAAGGCGCTGGGCGCCGAATCCCGCGGGATGTGGCTGGGACGCACGCCGCTCGTTGGCAACGAGAGCACGATCTTCGAGAATGGTCCCGGAACCGATGGCGGCCCGGCGGCTGGATTCTGTATCTCCCCAGCCGAGCCGAATCGCCCACAAGCCAGCTTTGCGCCCACCAGCGTGAACTTTGGCGACCAGTCGGCTGTGCCAGCAACTACCAGCGCAATCCGCACCGTGTCACTGAATAACATCAGCACTGCGCCAATGAACATTAATAAAGTCTATCTGGCCGGTGCAAATCCTGGCGACTTCGCCATCGCCGGCAACACCTGCGGCGCAACATTAGCTGCCGGGGCAAACTGCATCGTGTCGCTCACCTTCTCGCCAATAGCGTTAGGCGCCCGCAGTGCGAACCTGAGTTTCATGGATGATGCCGCCAATACCAGCTTTCAGACCGTGCCCTTGACCGGCACAGGCACTGACACTTCGGCCCCAGGCGCGCCGGGCTTGCCCAATCAGGCTCTCCTCAATGGCGCGGTGGTTAGTATCACTACCATCCCGCTGACGGTCAATTGGTCAGCCAGCGTCACTGGAACAGTGGATCACTATGAACTGCAGCGCAGCATTAATAACGGCGCGTTTGCCAACGTGGCTTTGCCAACTCCCACCTCGACCAGCCTGGTGGTTAACGTGGCGCCGGGCACGACAAATAACTTCCGAGTGCGGGCTTGCAGTATTGCGAACAACTGCAGCGCCTACTCCACCGGAACCAGCCGAATCCTGGCCTCCGTTCAGGAGACCGTCAAGGATATCAGCTACAGCGGCGCCTGGACCAACCAGATCGTGGCCGGTGCGTTCGGCGGATCCGTGCGCTTTGCTTCGACCAACCGCGACAAGGCGCAGTACAAGTTCACAGCCACCAGCGTTTCCTTTGTGGGCACGGTGGGTCCAAACCGCGGTCGGGTCAGCATCAGCGTTGACGGCGGCGCGGCGCAGATCATTGACCTCTATGCCCCAGTTCAACAGGCTGGAAGAGTGGTCTTTAGTATCTCCGGCCTTGCCGCTGGCCGATCGCACCAGATCGTTGTTCAAGTGCTGGGGAACCGGAACCCCCTCTCCACTGGCAACCGGGCTGATGTGGATGGCTTCGTAACGATGCGATAGACAGCGCATAAACAAACGAAAGGAAGGTGGCAGAGAAGAAGTAATCTCTGCCACCTTCCTCACAAAATGATCCAACAATAGATCTCTCCAATTTAAAATTTTAAGATCAAGCCTGGCATACATTAATGATCACAATCGGGTTTTAGCGCAACGAATTTATTACTATTATTTACTCACCTTACGCA
>CAKKRM010000180.1 GCA_919902735.1 Anaerolineales bacterium
TTAATTATTGTGGGTTGATTACAAATATATCGTCGGGCCAAACATGATGGCATAGATAACGAGGAAGGCGATGCTCCCGCCAATCCACGCCCAGCTTCTTTGCATTACAAATGGTTCATCACCAGTGGTCTTTTTACGGTCGAGCAGTTGCATCATCCAGGCCAGGCCGGAGGTGCCGCCCATGCTGGATGCAAAGGATGAGATCAGCACGATGATGATGCCATAGGGGTTGAGAAGGCCGATCAAAACAGAGACAATTCCCCCCGTCAGGTAAGAGGCGAGGGAGAGCATTTGAGCGCGGTTGACACGTTCCATGCCTTCGCCGCCGATGAAACTGTCCATTTTGCGGAGGGAAACGAGAATCACCCATAAATAGGAACCCAGCCCCAGCACAGTTAATATCACGCGATAAAGCCATTCAGGCTGTGCTTGAAAAAACATGCCAGACTCGCCTGTGCCAAAATCCCCCAGGCCGCTGATGCCAGAGAAGAGGAGGTAGCCTGTTGCGGTCATCAAGTTGACCGTCCCAAAATGCCAGAGAAAATACTTGAGCTGCGAATTGGTTTTGGATGTGCGGTTGAGGAAGTACATCCCGATGATGCCCGTAATCAAACTGATCAATGGGCCTGCAAACGCCACGAAACGATTTGCCATGCCAGAGATGGTTGCGGGGTCACAATCCACATAGAATGCGCCAAGTTCTTTGATATTTCCGCCAACCAGGGCGCAAGCGAGGGCATGTCCGCCGTGTTCGTGCAGGGCTGTGGCAAGGATGAATGAGAAAGCAGAAAGAGCGATGAGGGTGAGAAGGTCAGATTTTGGTTTGGTCATATTCAACTCCATTTCTAAAGAAAGTATAGGTTGTGGGTGCGGCATTGTCATCCATCGCCCGTTTGATTTTGGCATCCATCTTTCGATGGATGCCTATATATTGCAATTCAATAACCATGGCTAAAGTTGCCTTTCGCAAGAGGTCTAATAACTCACCTTACGCAGTTTTGCGTGTTTTAGGGTCATGTCGCCCTGAGCGATAGCGAAGGGTCTCTACGACTATCTTAGAGACCCTTCGCTCCGCTCAGGAAATCATAGGCGGCGCGTAAGGTGAGTAATAAAAAAGAGTGACAGCTCCTTCCGAGGGAACTGTCACTCTTTTGCTTCAACTCACGAACAAAGCTACATATTAAGGTTCTGAAATCTTGAACCAGTCCACTTCAATCAATACGGGGATCGCCCGCAGCGATGAAATTGAAAAGCCAACATTTCCGCCCCGCAGTGCGTATTGACGATCTATATAAGGGCTGCCTTTGGGTTCCTCGCCATTGACAAAGAAGGAAATTTCATTATCGACGCAAATCATCGCGTATTCGTTCACATCCTTGCCCTGTTTGATGAAATTGGAAGCGCCGTTGTGCATACGGTGATATCCATCGCTGACAGCGAACAACTCCCACCTTCCGTCACTTTGCACTGCCCATTCATACCAGGCGTTATCCCCAAAGTTGCAGATCAGGCTGACTTGCTGACTGTTGACGCCGCGATTCTCCACTTTGATATCCAGGCGCACCTTCTCGTAGGTTTGGCCTTCGTAAATATAATACGCAAAGAGGGCTTCCTCTGGGATATCAAAGATCATGCGGCTGGATTCAAATTTGTAGGACACTGACTCAATGTCGGATTTTTCATTGCCCTTGATAATTTCATAATGCCACTGTGGGTCAGAGTCGAATTCTTCGGTGAAATACGGGTCCGCGGAAACAACAGGCGCTTCAGTTGGCGGAATTGGAGTCGGCTGGTCTGGCTGCACAATCGGTTCCTGCGGAGCCACGGTTGGCTCGTCGTTCGACACGGCGCCGCCGCAGGCTAAACTAACAACCAAAACCAATCCTGCCAAAAAAATAAAGGGACGTAAAATTTTCATGATTCTCTCCTTTTTGAAATAATTATCAAATAAATTTTAGCACAGAGTTACTGCCAGCGCAAAAAATATTCCTTGCGGGGAATAATACAAAAGTCCCAGTAAATTTTTGCAACAACCTTCTAACACTCACCTGCCCTGCGGGCGGCGCCTTTGCGGCTTGGCGTTAAACTCCCGACAGCTTTACGCCATATTCCTGCCCTCCGGGAGTGGCTAATTGCGTGGGCTTTCCAAGAGATTTAACCACGGAGCACACGGAGATCACAGAGAAAACCTCTGTGTACGTTGTGATCTCCGTGGTGAGATGTTTTTCTTAACCCATCCTTTTAGCCACTTCCCGCCCTCCGACAAACTGCTAGCCGCTCCCATCCTTTGTTATAATCCCAACAACCAAAACTCAGGAGAGAGTACATGCCCAGGAAAAAGGGTTCTATTGCGCTGCCCCTCGAGAAAGATGAAATCATAAAAGATTACCGCCTTGCCTATCAAAGCAGGCAGGCTTCGCTTATCGGTAGAAGAGAAGTCCTCAGCGGCAAGGCAAAGTTCGGGATTTTTGGCGATGGCAAGGAGATCGCCCAGCTTGCCATCGCCCGCGCCTTCCGCAAAGGCGACTGGCGTTCGGGATACTACCGCGATCAAACCTGGATGTTCATGCTTGGCGTGATGAGCATTCAGGAATTTTTTGCGCAATTGTATGCGCACGCCGATGTCACCTACGACCCCGCCAGCGCAGGCCGCCAGATGAACGCGCATTTTGCCTCGCGCAATTTATATCCCAATGGCTCATGGCGTCCGCAAACGCAGATGTACAACACCGCATCGGATATTTCCCCAACCGCCGCGCAAATGCCGCGAGCCGTGGGGCTGGCGTATGCATCCGTGTTGTATCGCAAATTAAGTGAACTGCGCGATCTCAAAGACTTTTCAAACAACGGGGATGAGATCACATTCGCAACCATCGGCAATGCATCCACCGCAGAAGGTCTGTTCTGGGAATCGGTCAATGCCATCGGCGTGCTGAAAGCGCCTGCCATTATCACCATTTATGATGACGGCTATGGCATCTCCGTTCCCAATCAATTTCAAATGGTAAAAGAAAATATCGGCACTTTGCTCAAAGGGTTTGAGCGTGACTTGAATGCGCCGCCCGAAACCATCGAACGCGGCTTCGATCATTACACCGTCCGCGGCTGGGATTACCCCGCGCTCGTCGAAACCTATCTCAGCGCCGCCGAGATCGCGCGCGAATATCACATCCCCGCGCTCATCCATGTCATTGACGTGACACAGCCGCAAGGTCACAGTACCAGCGGATCACACGAACGATACAAGACTCCCGAGCGACTCAAATTCGAAGAAGAGTTTGACGGACTCAAAAAAATGCGCGCGTGGATGATAGAGAACCGCATCATTTCCGCGCCCGAGCTTGATTCTGTTGAAAAGGCAGACTACGCCGCTGTGGAAGGATTCCGCAAAGCTGCGTGGGACGCGTACCTCTCCCCCATCACGGATGAACGCAACCAGGTGATGGACATGCTTGATGAGATCGCGGGCGCATCGAGCCATGCGTCAGAGTTGCGAATGCTCAAAGATCGGCTGGCAGGCCTCCCGTCGGTAACGAGGCGTGACATCCACACGATTGCGCATGAGGCGCTGCGAATCCTGCGCGACGAATCGAATCCCACCAAGCAGATATTAATCCAATGGAAGCACGAAAACGATAATGTGAATCTGGAGCGATACGGTTCGCATTTGTATTCGGGCACGGCGTTGAAGGTGGACGAAGTAAAACCTGCGTATTCGGATTCATCGCCAAACATGTTCGGCTTTGAAGTAGTCAATGCCGCGTTCGATGCCGCGCTGGCGCGTGAGCCGCGTCTGATTGCTTTTGGTGAAGACGTTGGCAAACTTGGAGACGTGAATCAGGGCTTCAAAGGGATGCAGGAAAAATACGGCAATTACCGCGTGACCGATACGGGCATTCGTGAAGCGACGATTTTGGGGCAGGCGATTGGCATGGCTTTGCGCGGACTGCGCCCCATCGCCGAAATTCAATATCTTGATTATGTTTTGTACGCGATCCAAACCATGAGCGATGATCTCGCGTCGCTGCACTGGCGCACCGCAGGCGGACAAAAAGCGCCCGTTATCATCCGCACACGCGGGCATCGCCTCGAAGGGGTTTGGCATTCGGGTTCGCCGATGTCTGGCATTTTGAATTTTGTGCGCGGCATGTATGTTTTGGTTCCGCGCGACATGACCCGCGCCGCAGGTTTCTACAATACCTTATTGAAGGCGGATGAACCCGCCATTGTTGTGGAAGTGTTGAATGGCTATCGCGTCAAAGAACGCCTGCCCGATAATATCGCAGAGATGACTTTGCCGTTGGGCGTGCCTGAAATTATTCGAGAGGGAAAGGATGTCACCATCGTCACCTACGGCGCTTGTTGCAGGGTTGTCCTCGAAGCGGCGGATAAATTAAGCAAGGTCGGTATCGAGGTTGAAGTGATCGATGTGCAATCATTGATGCCGTTTGATATTCACAGCAAGATCGTCGAGTCGCTGAAAAAGACTTCACGTGTTCTGTTTGTGGATGAAGACGTGCCCGGCGGAACGACGGCTTACATGATGCAGGAAGTCATCGAAAAGCAAGGCGGCTACTTCCATTTGGACTCCCCCGCACGGACATTATCTGCCAAGGCGCACCGCCCCGCGTATGGCTCGGATGGGGATTACTGGTCCAAGCCGAATGCGGAGACGGTGTTCGATGCGGTGTATGAAATGATGAATGAGGTTGATCCGGGGCGGTATCCGGGATTTCAGTGAAGTGTGGATAGTGATCAGTCATCAGTAATCAGTTATCAGTGGTCAGTGGTCAGTGGTCAGTGGGCAGCTATCAGTGAACAGTAATGGAGAAGTTATGAGTGGATTACAGCACGCACAGAGTTTTCGTGATTTGATTGTTTATAAGAAGAGTCGTCAGTTACAGCAGGAAATCTTTAAACTTACGAGGTCATTTCCAAGGGATGAGACTTATTCCCTGACAGATCAAATCCGCCGCTCGTCCCGCTCGATAGGCGCAAATCTTGCAGACGCATGGGCAAAACGCAGGTATGAAAAGCATTTCATCAGCAAGCTCACTGATTCGGATGGCGAACAAATGGAAACGCAACATTGGATCGAAACCGCTCTGGATTGTGAATACATTGACCAGAAAACCAGCACTCAATTGCTGGAAAAATGTCTCGAAATCGGACGCATGGTGGGCGGCATGATCGAAAAAGCCGAACTATTCTGCGGCGATCCCTCACGCACCATCCGCGAAGAAGCGCCAGAATACATCATCACAACCGATAACTGACCACTGCTCACTGTTCACTGTTTACTGATTACTGATAACTGTTTACCGAAAACTGGAGAAACCATGGCAACAAAAGTACTTGTCCCACGGCTCGGCGAAGGCGTTGATGAAGTCACCGTCACAAAATGGCTCAAGCAGGTTGGCGATTCCATCAAGGAATTGGAGCCGCTGCTTGAAGTTAACACAGATAAAGTAGATACCGAAATCCCTGCTCCTGCTTCGGGTGTGGTTTTGAGAATCGATATGCAGGAAGGCCAGGTTGGGAAGGTTGGAGAATTACTGGCGGTCATTGGGGTGGCGGGTGAAGCAGTGGACAGTGGACAGTGGTCAGTAGTCAGTGTAGGAGAGTCAAAAGTTGAAGGCGATGCCCTGAGCGCGTCGAAGGGTCGAAAGTCTGAACCTGAGACCTTCGACCCGAGACCTTCGACCGATTTAGGTTTCATCTCCCCCATTGTTGCAAAGATCGCCGCCGAGCATGGTGTGGACTTGTCCCAAGTGAGCGGCACAGGCATGAGTGGACGCATTACGAAGAATGATGTGCTGAATTATATTGAAGGTCACAGGTCAAAAGTTGAAGGTCGAACGTCACAACCTGCAAACCTTCAACCTGCAACCTTCCAACCTTCCAACCTGCAACCTGGAACCCTCATCAAACACACCACCATGCGAAAATCCATCGCCGCGCACATGGTCGAATCAAAGCGAACCTCCCCACATGTGTTGACCGTGATGGAAGCGGATATGTCCCGCGTGGCGAAGCACCGCGCCGCGAACAAGGCGGCGTTTGAAAAAGATGGAGTCAACCTCACATTTACGGCGTATTTTATGACCGCCATCGTCGCTGGGCTGAAAGCGTACCCAATGGTCAACTCTTCGTGGAGTGATGAAGGCGTGCTCGTTCATAAAAACATCAACCTCGGCATGGCAACCTCGCTTGGCGAGGAAGGTCTGATCGTGCCCGTCATCAAAGGCGCGGACAATCATTCCCTGCTGGCAATGGCGCGCTCAGTCAACGACTTGGCGACACGCGCCCGCTCGAAAAAATTACAGCCTGATGAAGTCAGAAGCGGGACGTTCACATTGACCAATCACGGTATCAGCGGCTCGTTGTTTGCTTTCCCTGTCATCAACCAGCCGCAGTGCGGCATTCTTGGAATCGGCGCGATGCAAAAGCGAGCCGTGGTCATTGACGATGCCATCGCCATCCGCCCGATGGTGTACATGTCCTTCGTGTTCGATCATCGCATTCTCGACGGCGCATCCGCAGATTGGTTCCTCGCGAAGGTCAAAGAGACATTGGATAATTGGAGTTAATCAGCATGAGCGAAAAACAGAAAGACAGCCCGAACATCAACAAGAACATCCACCCGCCCTTCGTGGCGTTGTTTTACATCGTCATCGCGCTGTTTCTTGGCAGGTTTGTATTTGTCCCTTTTGTGGTTCCACAAATCCTGAAAACCACAGGCTTGGCCTTAACCTTCATTGGCTTTCTGTGTGGAGTGGGCGCATTCATTGAATTCCGCAAGGCACGCACCACGCTTGACCCGCATGGGTCGGTCAAAAACCTGGCCTTGAATGGAATCTACCGCTTCACCCGCAACCCGATCTACCTGGGATTTTTATTGATGGTGATCGGCTTTCCATTAAATTATGGCTTCATCTGGGGCATCGTGATCGCGCCACTTTACATCCTAACCATGAATCGGCTTGTCATCGAGAAGGAAGAAGCCTATCTGGAGAAAAAATTCAAAGAGCAGTATACAGGCTACAGGTCAAGGGTGAGGCGTTGGTTGTAAATCCAAAAGGAGATTGCCATGTCGATCCAAACATCTGAAATCCAATTAAGTGTGAATGATAAAAAGGTCAACGCGTATCTTGCGAACGGCGGCGGCGCGGGGGTTCTGGTTCTACATGCCTGGTGGGGACTGAAGCCGTTCTTCAAGCAGGTATGTGACCGACTCGCCGAGCAGGGATTCACCGTCCTTGCGCCCGACATGCGGGATGGTCAAATTGCCAAGACCATTGACGAAGCCAAAGCATTGATGGAAAAGAGTGATAGTCAACTTGTAGGCGATACCGTGATGGCGGCGAAAGATTATCTGCGCGGCATGGTGAAGGCAAAGATCGGTCTGGTCGGTTTCTCGATGGGTGCAGGCTGGGCATTGACCGTTGCATCCACCACCCCAGAGCAGGTCGGAGCCACGGTTCTTTTCTACGGCAATGAATACGCGGACTATGGAAAGATCACATCCAAAGTGATGGGGCATTACAGCGATAACGATGAATGGGAGCCGAACGAGTATGTGGAAAAAACGTTCGCGGAGTTTAAATCCGCGGGCGTGGATGCGACGCTTCACATCTACCCTGGAGTTGCCCACTGGTTCGTTGAGTCTGACCGTCCCGAATATGACCCCGCTGCCGCGCAGTTGGCATGGGAGCGGACATTCGAGTTTTTACGTGCATCGTTGCAGGTCACGTTTGTAACGTGACAGTCACGCTGAAAGCATGACCTGCAATCTACAGCCGCAAAAAAATTATAACTACTCAGCCGTCATTCCCCATTCGGGGACGATGTGCGAGGACGTTCTTGCTCTTGCCCGAAGCAATCCCCTTCTCAAAGACACAGAGATTGCTTCGCCGCCAAAGAGACTCTCATCACATTGACGGGTGATATCGAACATCCGCAACGCGCCGTACAGTGATTGAAGTATGGCGCAGTCTATATTTTGATTTTAGCGGGCAGAGAATTGACGCACGCGAAGCGTCTGCCGCGACGCTGGATGAAATTTCGCGGGTGGGGAAAGTCTCGCAGGGATTGTCTCAGTGGCGCGAAGCGTTTGAGATGTGGAGGAAGCGAAAGGTAGCGGAGTTTGAAGATGATTTACCTGCAACGGAGTCGAAAGTCTCCCAACTTTCGAGTATCCAAAGTCAGGAGACTTTGGACTCCAAAACCGACCTTTTTGTGGTCGGCGACTCCAAACAATCCATCTACCGCTTTCGCTCCGCCGATGTTACCGTCTTCCGTCAAGTTCAATCAGACATCCAATCTTCTGGCGGCGAACTGATTGACCTCGACCTCACCTTCCGTGCGCACAAGCCACTGCTCGAACAAATCAAGGTTACGTTGAATGATTCCAAACCGCCCATCTGGCGCAGAATTCTAGCAATCGAATTCTATGAGAATTCGATTGCCTCTTTCTATGCATACACAAGAACTTACGGCTCGAACGGACCTTCATGCGGAAGATAATTCGGTATATCAATCGGGTAGCCGTTTTCATCGAACAGCGCGCCCGCGCCGTCGTAGACCTTCCACGGCATTGACCTGTCATCCACAATGATCGTTCCCTTAATGGGATTGTACCCGCCCGTGAAGCAGTCGCCGACATCCTTGGTCACGTTGGGTTTCCAATCGGTAAACTCGCAAAATGCCGCCGCGTTGAGTTGGTCTGCGCGCGCCTGAGTTTCGGGCGTAACCTCCGCATTGGTAAACAAGGCGGTAGCCCCGTTTGCCTCAGTCACAGATTCGAGACCTTCAGGCGCGGTGGCGGGTTTTCCATCTGGCCCCACCCAGGTAATCGGCACCATCACATTGTCGTAAGTGAGGTGAACAGTAAAAGCGCTAGAGCCTACCCGTCCGTTTTCACAATCGGGCGCATCCGAACCGTTCTGGTAATCCACCAATACGAATACAAGATCCAACCCTGTCAGGGTTCGTTTTGCGTCTGTCCAATCGTTGCCATTCGCGCCAGGGACGCATCCGCGAACCCAAAGCCTGTCTAGCAGCGCCTCGTTTCCAGATACGCCTTTGACGATGAGGTCTGTCGGTTCGGCAGGCGCCGCCTTGGCGCACGCGGTCAGCGCGATTGCCATAATGAGCAACCCGACCCAGAGCATGGTAAATCGTTTCTTGTGTAACATGTTTTGTCTCCTTTGATTTTATTGCATCACAATTAAAGTTCGACTCAGAGTAAGCAATGAGCGATGAATCTCGCTGTACATTCCTCACGGCTGCGATTCGGCAGTTTTTTTGATCAGGTTAAGATGCCCCCCGTCGTGTTCGGGGCGGGTCAGCAGGTGAATCAACAGGGGTTGGAAGACGCCCCAGCCGCCCTCACCAGCCTTCGTAAGTGAGAGCGTGGTTTTTCCATCCGAAGTTGGCGCGAGAACATAGCGGTAGGTAACATCGAATCCAACCAGCGTCGTAGCTGTTGCCAGCAATTTGTTTTGCTCGAACTCAACAACCGTCACCACCTGCGGGTTGGGTATTCCGTGACTGTACAGGATTCTTTTGTAGTGAGAGTCTTTTGCAAGCAGCGCCTGCGCCTCCAGCTGGACATTGCCAATGTTTTGCGAAATTTTGTCGATATTGGCGGGGTCAACCAACACGCGAAAAATATCCTGGGGCGGTCGTTCGATCAAAATGGAGTCTTCCAAAGTGGAAGGGTTTCCGATCAGCTCAATGGCGGCAAGGCTTGAAATGCCCACGATACCAGCCGCCACTGCCAAAAATACCAGATCGCCAAAGATTCTTTTTCGTTTCATCCTGCCTGCCTTTCCACTGCTGTTTCTCATGCGCCACATCGTACACCCTCACATAATGTGAGAGTCAAGAGGCAAAATAAAAACGTCTCGGCAAAACTTCGCCGAGACGCTAAAAGAAAAATCGTCAATCTTTATTGTTTTTCGACAGGCAGCTGCATTTCAATGGTCACCGAATCGAAATCATCCAGATCATTCTCGCGCCCGAACAAGTGAATCTCGCGGAAGGGGCCGCCTGGTAAATATCCGTTTTCCCCCACCCACTGACAGAGAGCTGTAATCGCATCGTTGACATCCCCAAACCGCCCATAATGAATGACGCTCGCCATCTTCTGGATGGCAGGTAACTCGTGAATAAAGACATTCCCATCAGGTGGGAACGGCAGGGCGCCATGGATTAAAACGCCCAGCGGCACGGCTGTTTCCAATTGTATGTTTTGTTCCACGTATTCTTGATCGGGATAAAGCACCAGCTCGGGCTTTCCTGGTTCGATGCGGTTTTGTTCCAGCCAGTTATAAATACTCTTGAACATCCCCTGCCGCGCGCCGATGACTTCACCCAACGTCGGCACAATTCCCTTTGCTGCCGCAATCATCAGGGATGGGGCTTCCTTCAACGTTACATCGTAAGGCGATAGTTTTCCCTCATTCTCGATCTGCCTGAGCCTTGCCTCCACCCGCTCCAGCCGCGCCTGGTTTTCCTCCAGTTCGCGTTCAACATCGGCGCGTTTCATCAACATCATACCGCGCAGCCGCTCGGCGGGTATATTGTTTTGCAAAAGCTGCGCGATCTGCTCCAATGAAAACCCCAAATCTTTGAGCGCCAGAATCCGATTGAGGCGCGGAAGTTGGCTGGCATCATAATGACGATAGCCAGTCATGCGGTCTACCTGCGCGGGCTTGAGCAGGTCAAGTTCATCGTACAGCCGCAGGGTACGCACAGAGATGCGGGCCAGTTGGGAGAAGTCGCTTATTTTGAACATGACAGGGTTATTCCTTTCATTCCCTCAAAAGTATAAACCCTGACGTGGTGTTAGAGTCAATTGCAGGCGGTTAGGGATGCATGGCTGTAGCAAAGTCAGGAAAATCTTAGCGCGAAATACGCGAAATTGGCGAATGGACGCGAAAAAGGAAAAATTCGCGCTCTTTCGCTTTTTTCGCGGCGTTCGCGTTAAAACGACGCCATGAATTCAGAACCACGTCAAGCGACTTTGCAACAACCATAGTTAGGGATGCATGCAAAGGTTGTCATTTTCGCCAAATTCAGCGAGGTAACTTGACTTTATCAAATTAGTTACAAAAATTTACAAAACTCCAACATCTCCCCTGCAAAGGGAGGTGTTTCTTTAATAGTACAATGGGAGACGCAAGACCATCTTTCTATAATTTACTGGAGTATTTCTATGGCAGAAAATTTTGACGTCGTTGTGATCGGCGCGGGCCCCGCGGGATATGTGGCCGCGATCCGCGCCGCGCAATTGAAACAGAAAGTGGCAATCGTGGATAAGCAATGGATGGGCGGCGTATGTTTGAACGTGGGCTGTATCCCATCCAAGTCCCTGCTCAAAAATGCGGAAGTGGCGCACACTTTGCGCGAACGCAGCAAGGATTTCGGCTTCTCGTTTGATAACTTGAAACTGGATTACAGCGTGGCGGTCAAACGCTCGCGCCAAAATTCAGACCGCCTGACCAAGGGTGTTGGCTTCTTAATGAAGAAGAACAACATCGCCGTATTCATGGGCGAGGCGAAGTTCAAAACCAAAGATACGCTCAACGTGACGGATAAAGAGGGTAAAGTCACCGAACTCAAAGCAAAGAACATCATCCTTGCCACGGGCGCGAGCGCCATGGTCCCGCCTGCGTGGAAAGTGGACGGTGAGAAAGTCGTCACCTATTGGGAAGCGATTCTGCAGGACAAACTCCCCAAGTCTGTTGTCGTGATCGGCTCAGGCGCGATCGGCGTGGAATTCTCCACGATCTGGAGCGCGTACGGTGTCGATGTGACCATCGTCGAAATGCTGCCGCGCGTTGTTCCGCTGGAAGATGAAGAAGTCTCGAAGGAACTCGAAAAGGAATTCAAGAAGCGCGGCATTAAGATCATGACCAGCCACAAAGTTGAATCTGTGGAAGCGACCAAAACTGGCGTGCAGGTCAAAGTGTCAGCGGGGGGAAAAGAAACAGTACTGGAAGCAGACCAGGCTTTAGTCGCGATCGGTTTCCGTCCCAATTCCAAAGGCTTGGGGCTTGAAGAAGTCGGTGTGAAGATCAGCGAGCGCGGCTTTGTCGAAGTGGATGAAAAGATGCAGACGAACGTGCCCGGCATTTGGGCGGTTGGCGATGTGACGGGTAAACTCATGCTCGCGCATGTCGGCTCCACCATGGGCATTGTCGCCGCCGAACACATCGGCGGACATGAAACCGTGACCCTCGATTATGAAATGATGCCGCGCGCCACATATTCGTACCCGCAGGTGGCTTCGTTTGGACTCACCGAAGCGCAGGCAAAGGAACGCGGCCACGAGATCAAGGTCGGGCGATTCCCCTTCCAGCCGAACGGCAAGGCGCTTGGCATGGGAGATTATGCGGGCTTCGTGAAGATCGTCGTTGATGCAAAATATGGCGAAATTCTCGGCGCGCACATGATCGGCCCCGAAGTAACCGAGCTGCTTCCTGAGTTAACCCTTGCTCACATGATGGAACTCACTGCGCACGAGATCGCACGCAACGTCCACGCGCACCCAACACTTTCCGAAGCAATTATGGAAGCGGCTCACGGCGCGGATGGAAATCCGATTCATATCTAACAAGCAAACCTCGGAGGTTTCCTTTTACGGGACGATGTAAAGGCCTCCGAGGTTTTTTTGCTTATTTTATTTGTCTAGTCGACTTGAAATTTATGCTATAGTGTGCTATTAACAATAGAACAAATTTGATTAAGAAGGTTGTGAGTATGCATCGAGAACGAGTATCTGAAAATGTATTTTGGTTCCAGAGCGAAGTCTACGCTCAGGTAACGGCTGGTGTGATCGTTGGTCCGCAGTGGGCAGTGGTCATCGACACCCTCGCCCTCCCCGAGGAAACCCTTGGAATGCGCGAGTTCATCGAACATGAATTGGGCGTGCAGGTTCGTTATGTTATCAACACGCACTACCATGCCGACCACACCTGGGGCAACTGCTTCTTCCCCGGCGCCACCGTCATCGGCCATGCAAAATGCAGGGAATATTTGATCGAACACGGGATTCCCTCCCTGGAAGGTTCCCGCAAACAGAATGCAAATTTGCGGCAGGTCAAGATCGTTCTTCCCCACCTGACGTTTGCTTCTGGTGAAATGGCCATGCGCGTCGGGAAAAAGAATCTCATCATCGCCCCCGCCTTTGGTCACAGCAACGATGGCATCTCCGTGCTGGTGGAGGAAGACCGCGTGCTCTTCGCCGGTGACGCCTTCATGCCCCTCCCCTACATCGTGGACGGTAACGTGGACGATCTGCTGGCTTCCATCAAAAAGATCGGGCGCATGGGGCTGGAAAATATCATCCAGGGACATGGCGACATCATCCTGCGCGGCGAAATAGACGCGGCTGTAAAAGAAAATTTGAATTACCTGAGCAACATCAAGAGGGCTGTCAAATCTGCGGGCAAGCGCAAAAACGTGGATGAATATCTCGACGAGATCAGCATCGAAGAGTGCGGCAAGAGCCGCGTCTACCTCGGCGGCCTCGCAGAGACGCTGCATCGGCGCAACATGCGGGCGCTGCATAAGCAAATGCACAGCGAATGACCACGAGATGTTGCAGATGAATGAAAAGTCTGCAACTTTTTATATTTTGGCAAAAAGGATTAAACCAGGTCTCCATGCGCAGGTATTATCAAACCTCATCGGGAATGCCTCCCTACCAACAAGGCGGCCTGGATTCACTCTGCGGTTTATACAGCATCATCAACGCCGAACGGATCATCAATCGTTCCAGCGATGAAGAGACCCAGCAATTATTCAATGGCCTGATTCATTACCTCTCCCGCCGCGGCCTATTGACCAGCCTCCTGATCGACGGCATCATCCACACGGAAATGCTGGTCATCCTGAAAAAAGTGGTGGGCCGCAAACGCATCTCGAATGTACATATTCCCTGGCGCGGTATGCCAAACCCAGACCTGACCGCTTTCTGGAAATCCCTGCAAAGCTTTCTGGATGGCACCCACGGGCGCGCCATCATTCTGGGCTTGCAGGGCTATCACGACCATTGGACGGTGATCGAAAGCATCACCAGCCGCTCCATTCTGTTGTACGACTCAGCGCTGATCAAACGCCTGCCGCGTTCCCGCTGCACCACCGTCTACGCCACAGGCAAACGCTGGCACCTGCTTCTCCCCGCGCAAACCTATTTCCTCTCCAATGAGGAGTTGAATGTAGGGCAGTACGACACATAAAACACTTTTAGAGGTGCCTGATGGAACAATATGAAAAGAACTTTGACAAAGCCGCCAACACAGCCGCAAACGCAATGGACAAGGTCAACCGTGGGGCAAACAAGTTATACATTGGCTGCGCCCTTGTTTTCGGCAATTTATTTTTCATGGCTTTCTGCCTGTGGGGTGTATACGCCGCCGTTGTAGCCTACCGCCTGGAAACAAGCGGCGTGGTCACTGAAGGAACCGTGGTACGCCTCGAAGAAAGCGCCGACGCGAATGGCGGCTGCTGTACCTACTCCCCCGTTATCGAATTCAGCGTCAACGGGCAAACCTACACCTTCGAAGGCGGCACAGCGTCCAACCCGCCTGCCTATCAAATCGGCGAACGCGTCAAAGTGCTCTACGACCCCACCGACCCCAACACCGCGCAGATCAATAAATACTCCGAACGCTGGTTCTTCCCCATTTGCATCATTCCCTCCATGATCTTTGCGTCCCTTCTATTGACCTTCTTCATGGTCCGCGCCTGGAGACGCGGCGAAGATGTTTTGACGGATATGCTATAGACCGATAGACCGATCCACATCACGCCAAACGCAAAGAAACACAATTGCCATGAGTTGCTCCCTTCGCCATCACCTCGACCGGCTCAGTACAAAGGATTTACTCGCACACCTGCCCTCCCGAAGGATTGTGGCGGGCGGCGCTAGGGGAACGGCGGCTTGAGCCTGATGATTAACTGACCTTACGCACGGAAGAACTCTTTGCCGAAAATTTTAACGCCAAGCCGCAAAGACGCGAAGTTTTATTTCCCTTTGGGCCTTCGCGTCTTTGCGTTAGATGTTTTGGGCAAGTATCCCACCCTGCAGAACGGACTGCGTAAGGTGAGTTATTAATATGCCGCGCTACCATCGTACGTAGTCGCTTACGCAAACGCGAGTCGGATCGACAATCCGACTCGCGTTTTTTTAACTTGCGCACATCAGCTACAACTCGCTGGTCATGATGAACAGCGGCTTCATCTCGAAATTTTCATACTTGGGGCGGTAGCGGTCTGTGTCATAAAAGCGGCTTACATCCACAAGCTTTTTGGTGGAGGTGACAATATCCAAGGGCATATTGTCGTAGCGGCCATTCTTCAAAACCACCAGCCTGCCATGAATGCCCCCCAACACCAGATCGAGCGCGAGGTTGCCAAACGCCATCGGAACAATGGAATCGATTGCATCCGGGTCGCCGCCGCGCACCATGTAGCCAAGTTTTTGGTTGATCACATCCACTGTCTTGCCATTGCTGTGATTCGGAGAGAGTTCTTTGATCCGCTCGGAAACCAGATCGCCGATGCCACCCAGCTTGGCGTGACCGTATGCATCCGTGGAACGGTCTTTAAAAACCATTTCACCGCCTTCGTACATGGCTCCCTCAGAAATCAGCAATACTGAATAATGGCTGGGGTTCGCATTGCGGTCTTTTATCAGTAGTTCCGTCAGGTGATCAATATTAAATTTATATTCCGGTATCACACAGCGGTTTGCGGCTCCGGCCATGGTGGGCAGCATGGCGGTAAACCCGGCATAGCGCCCAAAGACTTCAAGAATCATGGGGCGTTCATGCGACCCGGCAATCGTCCGCAGGCTGTTCGTCAGTGAAATGGTGCGGGTTACGCAAGTGCTAAAGCCGATGCAGTAATCCGTGCCGGGCACATCGTTGTCCATCGTTTTTGGGATGGCAACTACTTTAAAACCCTCCTTGTATAGCCGAACTCCGTAGCTGAGCGTATCGTCACCCCCGATGGGAATCATATAATCTATGCCGAGAAAATCAAGATTTTTGAGAACTTCCGCTGTCAGATCATTTCTCTCTTCAGCATACTTGCCCTGCAAATGTTCAGGGACATCGGCCTTCCTAACCTTGCCTGGGTTTGTACGCGAGGTATGCAGGAACGTCCCGCCCGTGCGGCCTGCGCGGTTGACGATCTCTTCGCTCAGGATTTGAAAATTATTGCTGTTATCGGCATCCTTCTCACGGATGACATCCACCAAACCGCCCCAGCCGCGGCGGATGCCGATCACTTGATAGCCTTCACGCAAAGCGCGGATCGTTACCGCGCGAATAGCGGGATTTAATCCCGGCACATCGCCACCCCCGGTTAGAATGCCGATCACACCTTTCTTTTTGTCCATCATGGCAACCTCGTCTACTGATTTTCAGTAAATCACAGATTAAGCAAAATGCAGGCTTCAGTCTGCATTTTTGCAGGAGCAAAGCGGACTGAAGTCCACGCTGCGCAGCAATTCGTAATTTACTGAATTTTATGGAAAAGCTTTTTCGTATGCGCTGATAATTTTATCCCAAAGTTGATTGGATTCCCCGTCTATCGTCTGGAATTGCGGGTGCGCCTCGAACCACGCCAGCGAGCGGCGCAGGCCTTCGCTCCATTTCACTTTGCAGTTGTATTCGGGCACGAAGCGTTTGATCTTGCTGTTATCAAACACCACGCTGTTGGATTTGTCGCCGATGAGGCTGCCCACCGCATGTTCGTCAAACCGCGCAATAAAATCACTGGGGATGTGAACCACGTTCGGGGCCTGACCGAGGGCCTGATACGCTTCGAGATAGATTTGATTCCAACTGATAACTTCGTCTGACGTAATTTGAAAGGCTTCGCCGATGGCTTTTTTATTGCCAAGCAAACCAAGCAGACCCACTGCAAAATCCTCGTTCCACGTTAAAACCCAAAGAGATGTGCCATCCCCAGGGACAATGACGGGCTTGCCCTGTTTCATGCGGTTGACCAAAGTCCACGGGTGGAGCCAGCTCCCCACAGCAAATGGAATCTGCGAAGGGCCGTAGGTATGCGAAGGACGAATGACGGTGACGGGGAATCCATTGGCGCGGTATTCCTCCATCAATAAATTTTCGCAGGCGATCTTGTTTTGTGAATATTCCCAAAATGGATTCTCCAGCGGAGTCTCTTCGGTGATGAGATAATTTTTGACTGGCTTTTGGTAGGCGCTCGCGGAAGAGATGAATACGAATTGATCGGTCTTATCACGAAAAAGGGAGAGGTCGCGTTCGATGTCTTGCGGGGAAAATGCAATGAAGTCGACAACTGCGTCGAAACGATGACCAGCTAACAGGGGGGAAAGAGGCGATGAATCAGCGTGAATATCTGCCTGTAAAGTAGTCGCAGTTTTGGGGGCGGGGTATTTTGCCGAAGAGGAGCGATTCAAAAGAAAAAGCTCGTGACCGCGTTGAACGGCAAGCTCCGAACATGCGGAGCTGATAAGGCCCGTGCCGCCGATAAAAAGCAGTTTCATCAGCCTTCGCCCAATTCGGGGATGGGGGCAAGGGGTGAGCGATGCGCGGTGAGATTTTCAACCCAGAAGATGATGAGCGCGAGCCAGACAATGCTGAAGCCGATCAGGCGGGTGGTGTCGAAGGGTTCCTTGAACAGAAAGACGCCAATGAGAAATTGAATGGTGGGGGCAAAATATTGCAGGACGCCGATCATGTTCAATGGGATTTGTTTCGCGGCGGAGGCGAACATGAGCAAGGGAATGGTGGTGACGATGCCCGCGCCAACGAGAAGAAGGTCTATCGTCAAACCTTCGCGCAGAAATGCGCCCGTGCCGTTTGACTGGATCACTGCAAGGTAGATCATCGCAATTGGAAAGACAATGCCTGTTTCGAGGGTGAGGCCATAGACCGAACCCAGCGGGGAAAGTTTTTTGACGAGGCCATACAAGCCGAAGGTTATGGCAAGCGAGAGGGCGATCCACGGCAGGCGGCCATAGGTGACGGTGAGGTAGATAACGCCAATGGCGGCGATGAGGACTGGAATCCATTGCGTGGGGCGCAGGCGTTCGCGCAGGAATAACACGCCAAACAAAACGCTGAGCAAAGGGTTGATGAAATAGCCGAGGCTTGTCTCGATGATGAAGCCAGCATTCACGCCCCATACGTACACCAGCCAGTTCAAGGAAAGTAATACACCCGCAATGGCATAAATGCCGATGGTCTTTTTATTAAACGCAACGGAGCGAAAATCGTTCCATTGTTTGGTGAGGATGATGTAAAGCATCAGCAGACCAAACGACCAGCCGATGCGGTGTCCGAGCAGTTGCAGGGCGGGTACATCATGCAGTAATTTCCAATAAATCGGGAAAAATCCCCACAACGCGTAGGCGGCAATGCCGCTGAGAATACCTTTTTTCATTTATCTCCTCTGGGTGGTTCAGTGGACATGTAGACAAGTAAAAAAATAAGACCTTGTCTCAATGGCAACAAGGTCTTGATGAGTATGGAGTTTAGTCTCTTACAGCTTTCTCAAATGCCACTTGCCTGAAACTACAGATAAAAAAACGATTTATTCCCAGTCGATCAACTGGCGGCCTTGAAAACCCGCTTCGATCTCGTGCCAATACCTGATACTCCCCTCGCCATATTGCCAACACAGATAGATTTCCCTGCCATCGCGCAAGGCGACGAAGTCTATCAAGCCAATGATCAAATCCTTGACCTCGACCCCCATCCCCTGGAGTTGATGCAAAATTTCATGCAGCCTTTCAAAATCTGGCAGGAGTTTGCTGAGGGCGGGGCTGCCGCCATTGCCAGCCGCCTTCTGCGCCACAGCCCACAGCTCAGGCTGGTGCGCGCGAATTCTCTCGCTGATCCGCATCATTTCCTCCACCAGCGGGCGGACGATGGTCAATGATTCGTTGGCTTCTTTGGGGGTGTAGTATTTGGGCATGGGGTCAGTATACTCCACCATGCTTAATGTTTCGTCATACGAAGCCGGTTATGGGTGTGGTCTAAAGTTTCGGAAAAATAGGAGTAAGATGGGGAAAAGGAAGAA
>CAKKRM010000181.1:0-17260 GCA_919902735.1 Anaerolineales bacterium
CAAAGGGAAATAAAACTTCGCGTCTTTGCGGCTTGGCGTTAAAATTTTCGGCAAGGAGTTCTTTCGTGCGTAAGGTGAATTAGTAACAAAGCCCGCGCTTCGCGGTCAGCGTCCCGATTCTGAAATGTACGGTAGAAAAAAATAAATCAAAATCACGTGAGGAAAGAATGTCTCGAAGAAAAAATACCAGAAGAAGCAGTCTCAACACCCGCAGCGGACTTTCCGCCCTTTTGCGCCGCCCGGCCATGCAATTGGCGATGGTTCTCTTTGTTGCCTTCATTGTCTATTTGATCGCATCGGCAAACGGTGGAAACACCAATACACTTGCAAGCGAAGTCAGCGTGGACAAGGCCTATGAAATGTATCAGAGCGGTGCGTTTGTGGTGGATGTCCGCACCCAGGAAGAGTGGGACGAATACCACGCGCCGAACACGACTCTCATTCCGCTTGATCAATTGCAGGCTCGCCTGAGTGAAGTGCCGAAGGATCGAGAAGTTGTAGTTGTGTGCCGCTCCGGTAACCGCAGCCAGCAGGGACGCGATATTCTGCTCGCCGCAGGATACAATGCCACCAGCATGGCGGGCGGCTTGAAGGAGTGGTATGCCAAAGGCTACCCAATAGAAGGCGCTCCGCAGTAATACAAGTACCGCAACGTTCACGTTGCGAGTTTGCCGCCTGCAACGTGAATCCTCTACGAGGACATGCTCGTTGTGGTACGTTGCGTTAAATTTTTCGCTAAAGTGAATTTTTAACTCACCTTACGCACCGCGCATGATTCCCTGAGCGGAGCGAAGGGTCTCTGGGATAGTCGTAGAGACCCTTCGCTATCGCTCAGGGCGACATGACCCTAAAACACGCAAAACTGCGTAAGGTCAGTTTTTAACTCACCTTACGCAGTACCGCACACTTGCTGTGTCGGGCAGTGTCAGGGAGATTTATCTTGCAACTCGCCTGTTTTTTCCCACCTCACAGGCGCAAAGTGAACTTTGCGGTACGTAGCAATGCGTAAAGTGATTTTTTAATCCAATCTCACCTTTTTCGTGGGTATAATCCCTTCATGGAAACCGCTTCTTCTTCCAAACGTCTGCCTCGTAATTTAATACTGTTCACGGCCGCTGGGGTCATGCTCCTCGTCTCGATGAGCATGACCCCAGCCGGATTTTTTACCTGGCTGTGGGATCGGTTGAACGTCTTTGCCACGGTCTTTCTCGGCATCTTTGTGGAAGCGGTTCCGTATCTTTTGTTGGGGACGCTTGCTTCTGGTTTGGTGGAAGTGTTCCTTGACCGCGACCAGATGAGCAGGTGGATTTCAGGCCGTCCGATTGCGGCGGCGGTGAGCGGCGCTTTCATGGGCATGGTCTTTCCCGTCTGCGAGTGCGGAGTTGTGCCATTGACCCGCAGGCTCTTCCACAAGGGACTTCCACTTTCGGCGGGCATTTCCTTTTTGCTTGCCGCGCCTGTCATAAATCCAATTGTCATCATCAGCACGGCGGCGGCTTTTGGGTGGGGAAAGATGCTCTTCTGGCGAATCGGCCTCAGCTTGTTAATTGCCATCGTAACCGGAATCATTTTCTCGGTCGAGAAAGAGGCGGGCAATGTGTTGCGTCCGGCGTTGACTCTTTCCATCGAGCACGATCATGCCCACGCAGAATCCAATGATTCATTTATCGAAAAATTCCGCAAGGCTCTCCTGATCACAGCGGATGAATTTTTTGAGATGGGGCGTTACCTCATCATGGGCGCGGTGCTGGCGGCGGCCTTGCAAACCTTCATTTCGCAATCGGTGCTGTTGACCGTGGGCAGCGGGCCTGTGCTCTCGGCGCTGGTCATGCTTGGGCTGGCGGTCCTGCTTTCGATCTGTTCCACGGTGGATGCGTTCGTGGCGCTGGGGTTTGTGGGCACGTTCAGTTTTGGCTCGGTGCTTTCCTTCCTCGTCTTTGGGCCGATGGTGGATATCAAAAGCGTGCTGATGTATTCGCAGGTTTTCAAGAGACGTTCCCTGCTTTATCTTGTCGCCATCCCGTTTTTGATGAGCCTGCTTTCGGGGCTGCTCTTCAATTATGTACTGCCATAGGAACAAGCGATGACACACAGACTCTACCGCTCCTTTCAAGGGCTGCTGCTGCTGGCGATATGCATCTTCTTCGCCTTCAAGGCCGCCAACGGACAATTGACCTGGTATATCAACAGCCGTTTTATCCCGCTGACGATTTTCGGGATCGTCTTTCTCGCATTGCTGTCGCAGACCGTTTTTAACGAGATCAAACGTTTGCGCCGCGAGGAACACGAGCGCGAGGACCACGACCATCATCACGATCACGACCATGACCACGCGCCGGCTTTCTTGAATTTGTGGGTCATGCTTGTGCCGTTGTTGATCGGGGTTCTCATCCCCGCCCGCCCGCTGGATTCTTCTGCTTTTGCCACCAAGGGATTCAATACCAATTCGCCCCTCGTCAGCGGGGATTCGTCGGCGCAGATATTTGAAACAGACTCTGCAGAGCGCAACGTTTTGGATTGGATCAAACTCTTCAATTACGAGGAGGATATAACCCAGTTTATCGGGCAGAAGGCTTCCGTGATCGGTTTCGTTTACTTCGATGAAATCCTGGGCGAAAACCGGTTCTTTGTCAGCCGTTTTGTGGTTTCCTGCTGTTCGGCAGACGGGTTTGCCATTGCCATGGTCGTGGAATGGGACGCCGCCGCCACACTCGAACAGGATTCCTGGGTGCTGGTAAAAGGAAGCATTGATTCCATCCAGCTTTCCAACCGCCCCAGCCCGATGATCGTGGCGGAGTCTGTTCAAGCGGTTCCCATTCCCGAACAGCCCTACCTTTTCCCATGAAATCATTCGCAAAACCCAAGCGCCGTTCCCGTAATCAAAAACAACCATCCAAGTCCGGCGGATTGGAAACAAGCCCGGAGAAGTTCTCGCTTGATTCCATCGCATCCGGGTTTCTTGCCATCCTGTCTGTGCTGATCAGCCTCACTATCCTGTTTGGTGAGCGTGCGGGTGTGCGCGTGCGTGTGAATATCCCTGAGGATGGTATCGTCGCCCCATATCAGGTGATAACCTTTACATTCTCCGAACCTTTTAATCCGGGCATCGCTTCTGATCTCGTCTCCATGGACCCGGTCCACGAGGGCTATTTGGAATGGGTGGATACCTACAACATGCGCTTCGTTCCCATCCGTCCCTTTGAGCAGGGCGTCACGTACACCTTGAAATTTGAAAAAGGAGAAGTGGAAACCAACGGGCGCGAGGTGAAAAAGGAACTTACCTGGGAATTCAAGGCGCGCGAACCGCTGGTGGTCTACCTGCAGGCCGACCAAACCAGCAGTAGCATTTGGGCCGTGGATTTGAACGGAAATCCGCCGAAACGACTCACTGACGAAACCCTCAAAGTCATTTCGTTTAACGCGGCTCATATCGGCGAATTTATCGTTTTTACCGCGTTGAACGAACAAGGCGGCGTCAACCTCTGGCGTGTCTCCCGCGAGGGCAACGATGCCTTCCTTCTGCTCGATTGCGGACGCGACCGCTGCACCACACCGGCCATCTCGCCCGACGGTCTGCGCATTGCCTATTCACGCGAAGCGGCAGGTCCCTCGCCCGAACTTCCATTTGGGTCCCCGCGCACCTGGGTGCTGGATTTGCAAAGCCGGCAGAACACCCCAGTTTATGAAAACCAGCAAATTCTGGGCTACAACCCATCCTGGGCGCCCAATTCGAACAAACTCGCCTCCTACGACGGGCTTTCAGACCAGATCCATGTGCTAGACCTGAGAGAAAACACACAAACTGTTTTTTCATCCAACACCGGCGGGCCTGTCACCTGGTCACCGGACTCGAATAGGATGCTCTTCACAACCGTGGAGCAGGCAGAGAGCGGCCCGCGCACACAGGTAAAACTCGCCGACCTTTCCACAAACCAATCACGGTCCCTCATCGGCGCAAACGATGATCTCGATTATTCCTATTATTCCCTCGCCTGGTCGCCGTTTGGAGACCAGGTGGTGTTGAGCTATCACGGCGGCGCCGACCCTCTTCTGCAAACCCTCTGGCTCTTCGACCCCGCCACACTCGAAGGCAGCGTCATTGCGGACGAGGAAGGTTACGCCTACAACTCCCCGCATTGGGATACTTGGGGAACCGCGCTCGTTTTCCAGCAATTCAAACTTCGCACCACATACAATCCTGAAATCGGTCTTTGGAAACCGGGCTTCGAGAAACCGCTTACTATTGCGCAGGGGATTTTGCCGCAATGGTTTCCATGAAGTAATCTCTTGACACACCATCTTTTTCCGCCTATATTTATTGAAAATGATTTTCAATAACAAAAAGAGCGCTTATGTCTGCTGAACTTTGGCTCAACCAACTGCATGAAAATGGATACCGCGTCACCGCCGCGCGCCGCGCCGTGGTGGAGACGGTGGAGAAATCCACGCGTGCGCTCACTCCGGTGGAAGTGTATGACATGGGACGCAAAAAATATCGCGCCTTGGGTTTGGTCACCGTTTATCGCACATTGGAAAAACTTGAGGAGTTGCATCTCATTCAGCGCGTGCATCAGCCGATGGGCTGCCAGGCCTTCATCTCAATGGGTCAGGGACATCAGCATTTATTGCTTTGCCAAAATTGCGGGCAGGCCGCATTCTTCGAAGGCGATGATCTCAACTCGTTGATCAGCTCGATTGCGCGAAAGACAGGCTATCAGGTCAACGAGCACTGGCTTCAGCTTTTCGGCCTGTGCGCGAATTGCCGCTAGAACTTTGGAATCAAACAGCTTGCTGTTTGATTATCAAGAAGCAAACTTCTTGATACCAGAAACCAAACCCTCACCGAAAGGTGGGGGATGAAAAAGGACTATAAGTGAAAAAGGTTTTCAATTCCATATTCGTGACTTTAATTCTCCCGACTCTTCTCTTAACTGGTTGTTGGCCTGCCACTAAAAATAGTGACAACACTTTGAGAGTTCTCGCCTCCACCACCTTCCTGGCAGACATTGCCCAAAACATTGCAGGCGGCCGTGTGCAAGTGGATTCGTTGCTCCCTTTTGGCACAGACCCGCACGCCTATCAAGCCGCTCCATCAGACGTGGCGAAGATTTCCGAAAGCGATTTGCTAATCCTGAATGGCGTGGAGTACGAACATTTTGTTGAAGCGCTTCTTGAAAATGCTGGCGGCCAGAGAATTATTGTGGAAGCCACGGCTGGCCTGGAACCGCATTCAGCGGAGGGAAATGCTGACGAAACGGAATCAGGCGCAGGGTCCGAACAGGAAGCGGGCGGCACACAGGGCGATCCGCACATGTGGCTGGACCCGAACCTTGTCATCACCTATGTGAAAAATATCCGTGATGGATTGATCGAGGTTAATCCCGCAGGCGCGGAAACATATCAAGCCAATGCGGATGTGTATATTGCCCAGCTCAAAGATTTGGATGCGTGGATCGTGGAACAGGTGAAGGCCATCCCTGCCGGGCGCCGTTTGATGGTGACCAACCATGAAGCGTTGGGATACTTTGCCGAGCGCTACGGTTTTGAAATCGTTGGCGCGGTCATCCCTAGTTTGAGCACGGACGCAGGAACTTCGGCAAAAGAAATGTCTTCATTAATCGAGCAGATCAAGGCTGCTGGCGCCCCCGCGATTTTTCTCGGTGAGGTTGAGAATCCTGATCTTGCCAATCAGATTGCCGACGAAACAGGCGTGAAAGTGGTTGATGATCTATATCTTGAGTCTTTGACTGATGGCGCACCCGCCGCAACTTATATTGATATGATGAAGCATAATGTAACCCGCATTGTGGATGGTTTGAAGTAAGATTAATGGGAATTTACGATTGGTTGATGGCAGTGGTCGCTTCTGAAGATTATCGTTGAGTAACGAGTTGTAAAAGGAGAACAACATGGATGAGAAGACTTTTAAAGCCAGAACGAAAAAACTGGCGATTGCGATATGATCAACAAGTTGAAAATTGTCGAAGAAGAAAGCGATGAAACGGCTTATTGGCTTGAAATCTTCGTTGAATCTGGCCTTATTCCGCAGGAGCAGGTTGTTGATATCCACAAAGAAACCAACGAAATTCTTGCCATGACGGTCGCATCTATCAAGACCCTCCGCAATCGTAAATCGTAAATCCAAAATCCAAAATCGTAAATCCAAATGACCCACACACCTCATCGTCTCGAAATCGAAAACGCCAGCATTGGCTATGGCGAAAAAATCGTCATGCGTGGCTTGAGCTTTCAAGTGCCGCATGGCGCGCGCGTGGCTGTGGTTGGGCCGAACGGCGCGGGTAAATCCACTTTGTTTAAAGCATTGGTGGGAATCCTGCCCCTGCACAGCGGGCGGATTCTGATCCACGGCGAATTGCTTGGCGCGCACAAGGATTGCGTGGCGTACATTCCGCAACGCGAAGATGTGGACTGGCGTTTCCCAGTCACAGTCAGCGATGTGGTGATGATGGGACGCTTCGGTCAAATGGGATGGTTCAGCCGTCCATCAAAAATGGATAAGCAACTTGTGCAAAAAAGCATGGAGCAAATGGGCATTGCGGATTTGGCAGATCATTCCATCGGTCAGCTCTCTGGCGGGCAGCAGCAGCGCGCGTTTTTGGCGCGTGCCATTGCGCAGGAACCGCATATCTTATTAATGGATGAACCCTTCACGGGTGTGGACATGACCACGCAGGAAGCGACCCTCAACCTGCTCGATCATTTGCGCAATCAGCATGTGACTGCGATTGTCTCGACTCATGATCTCAATCTGGCGGCTTCGCGGTTTGACCTTGTCCTTTTGCTAAACCATAAACTCATTGCATTTGGCGCGCCGCAGGAAGTGTTCGTTAAAGAAAATCTTGCTCAAGCTTTTGGAAATTCACTTCTTGTCATGGAAAATGGAATGATGCTGGTGGATGAATGCTGTCCGCCCGCTGAGCAATTTACGAATCGCGATTGATGGTCAATCGTAAATCCAAAATCGTAAACTTGTACTGAGCCTGTCGAAGTATCCAATGAACTTTCTCCTCGAACCTCTCACGTATCAATTCATGCAGCGCGGACTGCTTGCCTCTGTCATCGTCGGAGTCCTTTGCGCGGTGATGGGAACCTATGTCGTTCTGCGCGGCCTGGCTTTTCTGGGCGACGCGATGGCGCACGCCATTCTGCCGGGGGTGGCGATTGCTTATTTATTTGGCGGTAACCTGCTGGTGGGGGCGGGAGCCGCGGCGATCATCGTGGCGTTGAGTATTGGTTTGTTTTCACGCCAGGGGGCGGTCAAGGAGGATACCGCCATCGGCATTCTGTTTGCGGCCGCGCTTTCGCTCGGCGTGGCGCTGATCAGTTCCATGCAAACCTACGCGGTGGATTTGTCTCATATTTTGTTTGGCAACGTGCTTGGCGTCAGCCCATCCGATCTTTGGATGATCGCGGGATTGAGCTTCGCGATCCTGTTGACGGTGGGATTGCTCTTCAAGCCCTTCCTCGTCATTTCATTCGATCCCGTTCTCGCCGCGACCTTGCGCCTGCCAGCTGAACTATTGAGAAATCTTATGCTGGTGCTTTTGGCGCTGACGGTGGTGGTCTCTTTGCAGACGGTGGGGGTCAGCCTTGCGGCGGCCATGCTGGTGACGCCTGCGGCCACGGCGTATTTGCTCACCCGCCGTTTGTGGCCGATGATGCTGGTCTCTGCGTTGATCGGCGCGTTGTCATCCATCATTGGGTTGTATTTGAGCTATTACTTCAATATCGTGTCGGGGTCTGCCATAGTACTTACGGCCACCCTGTTTTTCCTGCTTGCGTTCTTGTGGAAGCGGACGAAGTCTATATAATGAAAGTGTCGTTTATCCACAACCAAAGGAGATTTTAGAAATGGCGCTTATCGAAACTTCCACCAGGATCAATGTTTCCCCGCAGAAAATTTTTTCCTACGTCTCCAGCCTCGATAATCTGAAGAATGAGTATGTTGTCAGTGTCGAGGCGGATGGGCCGATCAAACTCGGCACGAAGATCAACACCAGGATCAGGGCAATGAATGGCATGGAAAGTGTCATCACTTCTGAAGTGATTGCCTATGAAGTCAACAAGGTGTTTGGCACAAAGACTTTTGCCGCGCCGCCCGCATCGGACGTGGTCAGCAGTTACATCCTCGAAGCGGATGGCGACGGCACGAAAGTGACTTTGCAAACCGAAGCGGTGTTGATGCCCGCTGGAATGCCATCGATCCCTGGGATGGAGGATATGATGAAGAAGCAGATGCTCGCGGGTTATGATGCCGCGCTTGCAGCGTTGAAAAAGAAATTGGAAGGGTAAACAGGCAGAGGCGCGGAGTGAAGCGTTCTGTCGCATTGAAATCCATCCTCCCGTTGATAATTTCAACGGGAGTTTTTTTTCCCTGTACGGTAGAATTGTCCCCATGCGAAATCAAAATAAAACAACCCTGGCTTTGCTGCTGATTCTCCTTATTGTTTCGGCTTGTTCCTCTGCTCAACCCACAGAAGCGCCTGCGCCGACTGCTACGCATACCATCCCGCCTGTCACGGACACGCCCGTCCCGCCCACGCCTGCGGCAACGCCCGCGCCCACGAACACCCCCGTGCCTGTGCTGGAGCGCGCGCAATACAAACTGAACGCCACTATTGATTACGACGCGCATACCGTCAGCGTGGATGAGACCATTCTTTACCCGAACCTGACGGGCAATCAATTGAACACGCTGGTGATTGCAATTGTTCCCAACCTTTGGCAGGGAAGTTTCAGCCTGACGGGCATCTCTGTGGATGGCGCACCGACCACAACCTACTCCATTGATGGGCAAAGACTCGATGTGGCCCTTTCCTCTTTTCTGCCTGCGGGAAGTGTGATTGATATTGATCTTCAATACACGCTGGCGCTTCCATTTGCAGAACAGGAGGACCCTGGCATTTCGCGTCCGCGCATTTATGGATATACCTCGCGCCAGCTTAATCTCACCAACTGGTATCCGTTCGTTGTGCCGAACATCAACGGCGAATGGGTTTTGCATGAGCCGTGGTATTACGGCGAACACCTTGTTTATGACGCGGCAGATTATGAAGTGGATGTCAAATTCACAGACCCCGCCACGGCTCCCATCGTAGCCGCCAGCGGGTTGCCAGAACAAGGAGCAGACTCTACCCGCTACACCATCACCTCTGCGCGGAGCTTTGCCCTTTCTGCCAGCCGTCTGTTTCAAGTCTCGAGCACGCAGGTGGGGGATGTGAACGTCTCAAGCTATTATTTCCCGCTCTTTGTTGCGGGCGGACAGGCCGCATTGCAGACCGCAGTGGAATCGGTGCAGGTGTTCGGTGAGCGCTTCGGGCCGTACCCGCATAAATCGCTTGCCATCGTCATGGGCGATTTCAACGACGGCATGGAATATTCCGCCTTCTTCTACCTCAGCAAGGATTTCTACAATTTGTACGATGGCACTTCCGCAAACTATCTCACCTTTGTAACCGCGCATGAGACCGCGCATCAATGGTGGTTCGAGCAGGTTGCCAGCGACCAGGCTTTGCAACCCTGGGTGGATGAGGCCCTGGCCACATATTCCGAGCGCATCTATTACGAAAACATCCATCCCGACCTTGTCAGTTGGTGGTGGACCTATCGAATTGATTTTTACGACCCACAAGGCTTCGTAGATATTCCCATCTATGAAGGGCAGGGCTTCCGTCCCTACACCAACGCGGCATATTTTCAGGGCGCGCACTTCCTTGAAAAACTCCGTGAGCGAATCGGCGACGAGGCTTTCTTCGCCTTCCTGCAAGATTATCTCGCCCAGGGACGCGGCAAGATCGTCACCGCCAACGATTTCTTCCGCATCCTCAGCCCGCACACTGGCGCCGATTACTCCGACCTCGTGCGCCAATACTTCCAAAACATCTATCAATGATGAAGACAGCTTTCAGCTTTCAGCGTTCAGCTTTACGTTTTACGTATTACCTATTACTCCTCACACTTCTCGCTTCCTGCGCATCCCCACCGCCCACCGCCCGCGCCTTCCCAACCTTCATCCTCATCACGCAGGACCCGAACGCATCGCCAACCTCTACGCCGTTCCAACCATCAGGTGAGATCAACACCCCGCTTGCGACATTTACCCAGGCACCGCCCGCCACAGCCACAGCGACCCTCACACAGACACCATCGCCAACGTTGACCTTCACGCCTCTTCCCCCGCCGATAGCATCCCCTTTGGGGACAGTTGGTTCTGTTCCCCCAACATCGCCTCCGCCTGTGAATTCGTCGCGCACAAATTACATCCTCTACTCCACCCTGGATTTTGCAGGCAAAACCATCACCACCGACCAGACCATCCGCTACTACAACAGCACAGGCGTATCCCTTTCAGAGATCGTATTTTCTGTTCAGCCGAATCGATACGGCAACACCTTTATCCTGAATTCCATTTCACAGGATGGGGCTGCTCTCACTTCTTCACTTGACGGCCAGCGGATGACAGTCACTTTGCCCCAGCCTTTGCAGGCAGGCTCCGCCACAACCTTTGCCTTGAACTTCAAACTGAACATCCCGCAGAAATCAGCCGAAGGCGTCTTCGGCTACGACTTCAACCAGATTAACCTCGTGGATTGGTATCCCTTCATCGTGCCGTATCAAGGCGGATGGGTCTTGCACGACCCCATGCCCTGGGGCGAGCACCTTGTTTACGATTCGTCTGATATCGAGTTGAACCTCAAAAAGGATGCGGATGTCATCATTGCGGCGGGCGCAACCCCAGATCAAAATGGCGAGTGGACTCGCTACCGCATGTACGGCGCGCGCACCTTTGCATTCTCCGCCAGCGACGAATTCCTCGTTTCAGAATCAACCACGGGGAATGTCATTGTCCGCTCGTATTATTTCGATGGCTACAAAACGGGCGGGGATGGAATCCTCTCTTTGGGGACTCAAGCCATCGAAACCTTTTCGGCGCAATATGCCCCGTACCCGCACCAGACCCTTGCCATCGTCCAATCCGACTTGCACGACGGCATGGAATATGACGGGCTGGTTTTCCTTGCCACTGATTTTTACGGTCAATACACGGGCGGTTCACGCGGAAATTTGGCGACCATCGGCGTGCATGAGATCGCGCATCAATGGTGGTATGGGCTGGTCGGCAGTGACCACGCCGTCGAACCCTGGCTTGACGAAGCATTAGCCACCTACAGCGAGCGTATTTTTTATGAAAACAATTATCCTGCCAACATCAGTTGGTGGTGGCAATTCCGCGTGGACTATTTCGACCCAGGCGGCTATGTGGATACCAGCATTTACAACGGCGGTTCGTTCCGCTCCTACACAAATGCGGTCTATCTCAACGGCGCGCACTTTTTAGATGACCTCCGCGAGCGGATGGGCTACGGTAACTTTTCCAAATTCCTGAAGGAATATGCCACCCGCTACTCCCACGGCCACGCCACCTCTGCAGATTTCTTCGCGCTCATGCGTGAGACCGTCAACGTGGACATCAGCGATCTGCTGGGCAAGTATTTCGCGGGTTCGTATTAATCACTCACCTTACGCGGAACGTCCCGAAGGTTCTCGTAAAATACGCCTGTTTGTAGTTTAAACCTTCGGGACGGTGCGTAACATCAGTTAATCAATTTTTTCGTCATTGCGAGGGCGAGCCTCAAACGGCGAAGCCCGAAGCAATCCCCAACTTGAGGAGGAGATTGCTTCGGCGCAAGAACAAGGGCGCGCCTCGCAATGACATAAGGTGATAACCCATGAACCGACCCTACACATTTATCAATGTCGCCATGACAGCCGATGGAAAAATAGATACTTTTGAAAGAAGAGGCTCCGCCATTTCTTCCAGGCGCGATAAGGAGCGTGTGGATCAACTGCGCGCCCTTGCAGACGGAATCCTCGTCGGGGGGAGGACGCTGCTCGACGAGCAACCCAAGCTCACCGTTAAGTCTGAGGCGCTGCGCGAAGGCAGAGTCCAGCGCGGGGTTTCGCCAAACCCCGTTAAAGTTGGAGTGGTCACAGTCGCAGACATCGCGCTTGACTCAGATTTTATTAAGGTTGGGCCTGCGCGAGTCGTAATATTTACAACTTCTCAAACATCTATACCCCAACTCGAGAGTTTGCGCTCGCTGGGTGTTGAAGTATTCGTGGACGATGCCCCACGCGTTGACCTGCACAACATGATGCTTACATTGAAAAAGATCGGCGTGGATCATTTGATGGTGGAAGGCGGCGGGACAATGAATTTTGAGTTAATGCGCTTGGGTCTTGTGGATGAGTTGACCGTGTATGTTGCGCCGATGATTTTCGGCGGCGCGAGCGCCCCCACACTTGCAGATGGACTCGGCCTCCCGCGCGATGCGGCCATCGAGATGAAATTGATAGACGTTGAAAGATGGGAAGATGGCGGGGTCTTCCTGCGATACAAATTTGAGTAGGTTGGTCTCGATATGCCCTTCGCAGCAAACGCTCAGGGCTACTCGACCACCAAATAACCTACGGAGGAAACCATGTCTGGATTTACACACGAACAAATCGAACTTTTATTGGAAGAAGATTGCTGCCACGAATGTGAAGGCTACGGCGAAGATAAAATTTGCGTCCATATCGAAGCGATTGCGGAACTGCCCACGCGCTTTGGCGATTTTCATATTGTGGCCTTTTCGAATAACAGGGATGGCAAGGAACATGTCGCCATCATCAAAGGCGAGGTGCTGGGCGCAGAGGATGTGCCCGTGCGCCTGCATTCCGAATGTTTGACTGGCGATGTGATCGGCTCGCTGCGCTGTGATTGCCGCGATCAGCTTGAAGCCGCATTGAAGAAGATTGGGGGAATGGAGACTGGCATTGTGCTGTACCTGCGCCAGGAAGGCCGCGGTATCGGCCTCACCAACAAAATTCGCGCCTACAGTTTGCAGGATGCAGGCCTCGATACGGTGGAAGCGAATCTTGCGCTTGGCTTCCGTGATGACGAGCGCGATTACGCCGTCGCCGCGCACATGATTCATTCGCTTAAAGTCCAGTCCATTCGGCTGATGACCAACAACCCGAAGAAGATCGACCAGCTTGTACAGCATGGCGTCAAGGTTAATGAACGCATTCCGCATATTTTGCCGAGCAACGATCACAATCGTTTTTATCTCGAAACCAAAGCCGCCAAGTCTGGTCACATGATCGACTTTCGCGGCAAGCCGCATCTCGAAGAACAAAGCGACAAGCCGATTGTGCAAGGCATGACCGAGTCGCAGATTAAGGCGATGTATGATTAACTCACCTTACGCAGTTTTGTGTGTTTTAGGGTCATGTCGCCCTGAGCGATAGCGAAGGGTCTCTACGACTATCTTAGAGACCCTTCGCTCCGCTCAGGGAATCATGGGCGGTGCGTAAGGTGAGTGATTAAGTTGAAAGGTCAAAGGTTGAAAGTTGAAAAGTAAAACCATTGTCATTACTGGCGCGACGGGCGTGTTGGGAAATTTGGCTGCGAAAACATTTGCAGAGCGCGGCGATAACATTGCGCTGCTGGATCGCGATCAAATTAAATTGGATTCCCTGACTGCAGGCCTGAACCTGCCCTCAAACAGAATCCACGCCCAAACCATCGACCTGCTCGATGCGCAGACGCTTCAAGACTCAGCCGAAGCGGTTCATTCCAAATTTGGCAGTATCCACGCTTTGATCCATCTCGTCGGCGGGTGGGTGGGCGGCAAGGCGATTCCCGAATCATCGAGAGACGATCTTGAGTTCATGCTTAATCAGCATGTGTGGACGACGTTCAATCTCTTCCAATCCTTTGTGCCGCACATTGCATCCGCTGGATGGGGACGAGTTGTCATCGTCTCACAGCCTGTGACGGTGAAGCCTGCCGCCAAGTCCGCGATCTATGCCGCTGCCAAATCTGCCCAGGAAAGCCTGGCATTGACTCTGGCAGAGGAATACAAAGACAGCGGGTTGACCGCGAACATAATTCATGTGAAATCTATTGATATTAAGGGCGACGCGCTGCGCGAAGGCACATCCCCTGCGGAGATCGTCTCTGCGATGCTGTACCTGTTTTCAGAGGAGGCGGACAAAGTCAACGGGGCGAGGATTCCGCTGTACAGGTAGGGCGGTTTTATCCACATAAATTTGTAAGCCAGTCAGCCGCAGAGTTCAAAATCTCTGCGGCTGATTTTTTTTGCATTTCGCCCATTTTTCTAATCTCCCGGCGATTGTAGGGATTTTCACAAAAATTGTAATTTTTCAAACATTGACTCATGCCAGAATCATATTAAAATGAGATAAAAGCCTTACAAATTTGATAGTTGTGAACGGGGGTATTTTTTATCCTCTTTTTTTAATCGTATTTGGAAATAAAAATAAAATTGAATTCGTAATTGAATAAAAAAACGATTGTTAAATTCGGAACGTATCGAGGATTACAAAATGAAAAGCAGAATTCAGGAACTGGCAGAAAAGATCAATATGACGCGCGATGAGTTTATTGGGGAGATGCGCAAAAAAGGATGTAGTGAACCCACTGCCATTAAAATTTGGAGCGGGGAATACGAAAATTTCGAGAATTATGACGATAACAACGTCCAGTTGAGCAACCTTCGCAAAGCGGCGGCGGTGTTGAGCGTTGGGACTGGGACGCTGATCCCGAAATAAGTGATTCAAAAATGATTCAAAAAAGAATCAAGTAAAGCAAACGAGGAAAAAACATGAAACATCGAATTTTTCCAAGGATTTTGTCTGTATTTTTGATTCTGATGCTGGCTGTGGCGGTTATGCCGGTCACGCCAGCCAGGGCGGCTATATTAACTGTCACATCGACAGGCGACACATTAAATAACGGCGATGGTGTCTGTACTCTCCGCGAAGCAATCACCAATGCAAATGCCGATGCCAATATATGGACAAATTGTGGAGCGGGCACCGGTGTTGACACCATCACATTTTCGGGAGCGGTTACAACCATTACCCTTGCCTCAGCCTTGCCCACTATCACAGACGGGGACGGCCTGACCATCAACGGCGGCGGCACGGTCACAATAAGCGGCGGCGGGGCATTCCGTATCTTCAATATTACATCCGGCCCAACAACCATTCAGAATATCACTTTGACTAATGGACAGGTGGATGGAAACGGCGGCGCGATTCTTAATAATGGCGGCACAGGTTTAACCGTCAGCAATGTTACATTTACCGCTAATCGTACCGTAACCACTGGCGGCAATGATGGCGGGGCCATTTATCATACCTCCGGCGCATTGAGTATTTCAAACAGCGCCTTTACCGGCAACTATACCCTCGATAATGGAGGCGCGATCTATATTGCCAATGGTACCGGCACGATGACGATCAGTGGCAGCTCATTTAATACTCAGAACAACGCCGCCATTGATGACGGCGCGGCAATTTACTTGAACAATGGAACCCTGGCTATTAGCGGCAGTACAACCTTCACCAGCAATGCCACTTCGAATGGCGGCGGCGCCGCAATTTTCGAAAACGCCGGCACGTTAACCATTAACGGCGCCACCTTTACAAGTAATGCGGTTTCAGGCGGCGGCGGAGCGGGAAACAGCGGCGGCGCAATTTTCCAAAATGGCGGCTCCTTAACCATTGGCAATACAGCAGCCGTTACATTTACCGGCAATACTGCAAATGGCGATGGCGGCGCAATCCATGTGGCGGCGGGTACTCTGTCGGTCAACAATACTGCATTCACCAATTCAACTGCCGCGAACAGCGCGGATAACGGCGGAGCCATCTATCACAATAGCGGCACATTACTAACCGTTACCAACTCCACCTTTACAGGGAATACCTCAACAAATGGCGACGGCGGCGCAATCATGCTGGATGCCAACGGCTCGAGCGCAACCATCAGCGGCAGTACGTTTACATCCAATTCAGCGGAGGATGACGCGGGCGCAATTTTCACCGATGGCGAGCCGTTCACAGTCACAACCAGCGTCTTCACATCCAACTCGGCTGGGACAGGCGCGGGCGGCGGGGCAGACGGCGGCGCAATTCGTATTTCTGGAAATTCGACAAGTGCAACCTCCAAAATAACATTAAGTACATTTGTAAATAACTCGATCACCATGGCCGCCAACCAGACCTTGCATGGCGGCGCAATCGTTAATGATGGAACGATCATTATTGCAAATGTCACTTTCTCAGGCAACTCGCTGACAAAATCCACAAATGGCAACGGTGATTCTTCGGGTGGCGCTTTTTATTCCAATGGTACAGCCACCATTAATAATGCAACTTTTTCTGGTAACACGGTATCGGAAAGCGGAAATGGCACGGGTAGCGGCGGCGCAATTTTCAGAGATGCGACCGCAGTTGGTGCATTGACCATTGCCAACAGCATTGTTGCCAATGGAACGGAAAATGGCGCCGCTGGCAACTGCGGTGGCGCCATCACGAACGGCGGCAATAACATTGATTATCTCGGCGGAGACTGCGGGTTTGCCATTACAACCAATCCAAACCTGGGAGCGCTGACCGGTTCTCCGCAATATTTCCCTCTTGGTTTGGGTAGTTCAGCCATTGATACGGGCAGTAATGCAATTTGTTCGACGGCTGCCACCACGAACAATCAATCCCAGAACGGTCTAACCCGCCCGTTGGATGGCAACGGAGACTCTATTTTAACTTGCGATATCGGGTCTTACGAATCTCCGACCATGGTTGTAACCTCGTTGTCTGTATCTCCCGCCTCGGGAACCTATGGAGGAACAGCAACTCTCACAGCAACACTTTCCCCTGCGGTCAGCGGAAAAACGATCAACTTTACGCTCAATGGCGTCAGCGCTGGCTCTGCGGTGACGAACGCCGGCGGCATTGCATCCCTACCCGCGGCAAGTCTCGCTGGTATTAATACTGGTACGTATCTCGGCGGCGCCGGGAGCGGCGTTGGCGCCAGTTTTGCAGGGGATGTGGGTTATAGCGCCAGCAGCGGAACCGCAACCCTGACAGTTACCAAGGCAAATCCGATCATTGTGGTGACACCGTACAACGCGGCTTATAACGGGCTGCCTCACACTGCCACGGGTTCCGCCACCGGGGTGTTGGGAGAACCGCTCAGCGGACTTGACCTCAGCGGCACCACGCATACCAATGTGGGTGTGTACACCGGTGATCCCTGGACCTTCACGGATGTGACCGGCAACTACAACGACACCAGCGGCACAGTGGACGATCAAATTACCAAGGCAGACGCAGTCATTGTGGTGACACCGTATAACGTTGTCTATGATGGCGTATCTCACGC
>CAKKRM010000181.1:17360-41086 GCA_919902735.1 Anaerolineales bacterium
GATGTGACCGGCAACTACAATGACACCAGCGGCACGGTGGATGATCAAATTACCAAAGCGAACGCAGTCATTGTGGTGACACCGTACAACGCGGCTTATAACGGGCTGCCTCACACTGCCACGGGTTCCGCCACCGGGGTGTTGGGAGAACCGCTCAGCGGACTTGATCTCAGCGGCACCACGCACACCAATGTGGGTGTCTACACCGGCGATCCCTGGACTTTCACGGATGTGACCGGCAACTACAATGACACCAGCGGCGCCGTGGATGACCAGATTACCAAGGCGAATGCTTCCATTGCGGTGAGCGGTTTTACCGGAATCTACAATGGCCTGCCACACGGAGCGACAGGTTCCGCCACGGGTGTGCTTGGCGAACCATTGAGCGGACTGGATTTGGGAGCCACTTTCATCAATGTTCCCGGCGGGACCGCCAACTGGACCTTCACCGATGTCACCGGAAACTACAACGACGATTCCGGATCTGCTGCCATTATCATCACGCAAGCGGGCGCCACCATCGTGGTCAATGGCTACACTGGCATTTATGATGGCGCGCCCCACGCAGCCACGGGTTCCGCCACCGGCGCGCTAGGTGAACCCCTAAGCGGGTTGAATCTCGGAGCTGTCTTCACAGACGTTCCCGGCGGCATCGCCAACTGGACCTTTACCGATGTCACTGGCAACTACACCAATGCATCCGGTTCGGTCGCTATCGTGATCACCAAAGCGGATGCCACCATTGTGGTCAACGGCTACACAGGCGTATATGACGGCTCGCCCCACGGGGCAACGGGTTCCGCTACTGGCGCCTTGGGTGAACCTTTGAGCGGACTCAACCTGGGCGCTTCCTTTACAAACGTTCCGGGCGGCACGGCAAACTGGACCTTCACCGACATCACCGGTAACTATAACGAGGACTCCGCTTCGGTTGCCATTGTGATCAATCGCGCGGATGCCGTTATTGTGGTTACACCTTATAACGTTGCGTACGATGGCGCGGCCCACACTGCCACGGGTTCCGCCACCGGTGTATTGAGCGAACCCTTAAGCGGACTCGACTTGAGCGCCACAACGCACACCAATGTGGGCCTCTACAACGGAGACCCCTGGATATTCACCGACATCACCGGCAACTACAACAATGACAACGGCACAGTCAATGATGTGATTGCCTCCGCTGCCGCCGCCGTAACCTTGAGCAATTTGAACCATACCTATGACGGCGCTCCAAAATCAGCCACTGCCACAACCAACCCACTGGGTCTGGCGGTAAGCATCACATACAACGGCTCTCCAACCGCCCCAAGTGATGCGGGTTCTTACTCGGTGAATGCCGCAATAACCGACCCTAATTATTCCGGCAGCGCCACGGGCACATTGAACATTGCCCAGGCAACCGTCATCCCGAACATTACAGCCGATGACAAGGTCTATAACGGCAATGCAGCCGCAGCCTTCACCTGCTCGTTGACCGGTGTTTTCGGGTTGGATGATGTAACCTGCTCCGGTGGCGCGGCCAGTTTTGCAGACAAGAATGTTGGCGCTGGGAAGAAAGTCGATGCCACCGGGCTGGGCCTCAGCGGCGTGGATGTGGCAAACTATCTGCTTGACCCAACAACCGCCTCCGACACCGCAGACATCACTGCCCGCACACTGACTGTAACCGCCACCGGCGTAGACAAAGTCTATGACGGCACAACCGCCGCGACAGTCAACCTTTCCGATGACCGCCTCCCCGGCGACAATCTCACGGTAACATACGCAACTGCCGATTTTGTAGACCCGAATGTGGGCATCAACATAACCATCAACGTTAGCGGCATTGGCATCAGCGGCGGCACAGACGCGGGTAACTACGCGCTTGGGAACACCACTGCAGTAACATCGGCAAATATCGGCAACGATTTCCAGGTGATTACGGTGATTACAAACGCGCCCGCTACGGCAGCCAATGGCGCCGCCTTTGATGTGGCCGCAACCGCCTCTTCCGGGTTGCCGGTCACCATCACCACTTCCGGCGTTTGCAGCGGCGGCGATACGGATGGAACTGCCACCATCACCATGACCAGCGGCGCCGGCACATGCAGCGTGTTCTACGATCAGGCCGGGGATGGAAATTACCTTCCGGCTCCCCAGGTTCAGGAAGATGTAACCGCCACCGAAGGCCCATCCTTTACCAGCGCAGACAACACCTCCTTTGACATGGGCTTCTTTGGCACGTTCACCGTTACCGCCGTGGGCAACCCCTCCACAATGACCATCACCTTGACGGGCGGAACGCTGCCCGCCGGCGTGACCCTCACCGATAATGGGGATGGAACCGCGATCCTTCAAGGCACGCCTGCCGCCGGCACAAGCGGAACCTACAACCCCGTCTTTACTGCCGATAACGATGTGCTTCCCAATGGAACGCAGAACTTTACGCTTACCATCCGCAACGGCCCCACCATTGGCGCAGACGGAATCAATTCCATTCCTGAAACCAGCGGCGGAAGTATTAACGAAAATGAGTCCATTCTGGATACGCTGGGAATTACCCGCCTCCTGGTCAAGTTCAGCCAGGATGTATATAACCCGGATGGCGACACAGATCCCAAAGATGTAACCAACCCGGCAAACTACATGCTTGTACGCACCCCCGATGGCATCTTCTCAACCGTCAGTTGCGCGGGCGGCGTTGTTGCGCCCGATGTCTCCATCTCGGTCGACTCAGTCGCCTACAGCAACGGCGGCGGCTCCGGGCCATATATTGCTACGTTAGCCATCAACGGCGGCTTCCCATTGAACGTAGTCGGCTTCCACCGCCTGTATGTTTGCGGAACCACTTCCATTGTGGATGCAAACCACACCAACCTTGTTTTAGCAGGCAATGGCACGACCCCCGCAACAGACTTCCAGCGTAACTTCCGCATCGTAGTTCAGGGAGGCGGCGGGGGCGGGGGAGGAGGCGGCTCAGGCAGTGGAAATCAGATCGGAGGCAATTTCCTCATCCCCGTGACTGGCTTCGCCCCGAATCAGACCGCGCCCCTGCCTGCCCAGCCTGCTGACAAAGTGTACACGCTGATGGGTGAGATGACCCTCGAAATTCCATCGCTTGCAATTAAATACCCCATTGTCGGCGCATCCATCGCCAACAAAACCTGGGACCTCACCTGGCTCCAAAACAGCGTGGCCTACCTCGAAGGCTCCGCCTACCCAACCATGGCAGGCAACACCGTGCTCACCGCGCATGTGCTGGACGCCAACAACAACCTTGGCCCATTCTCGGATATCAAGGGAATGCAATTGGGTCAAAAGATATACATCCATGTCAACGGCCAGACCTATGTTTATCAGGTGCAGGCGAACCAGAAGGTTTTGCCCAACAGCATTTCCAGGGTCTTCAAACACGAAGAGGATTCCTGGATCACGCTCGTCACCTGTGAAGACTTCAATGCGAAGACCGGGCTGTACACCACCCGCCGCATGGTGCGCGCAGTGTTGATCAGTGTGATCCCTGCAAAAAAATAAACCCGTATGAATGAGTTAACTGATGTTACGCACCGTCCCGAAGGTTTGGACTACAAACCAGCTTGATTTACGAGAACCTTCGGGACGTTTCGCGTAAGGTGAGTGAGTTAACTGGGCGCGTGCATATGCACCCGCCCAGTTTTTCTTTTCATGCTACACTTGCCTGAATTCGGTACCAGGAATTAGCGGTGTGAATCATAAACTTCCCTTTTGGTTGAAACTTTTATATGGTTCTGGCGATTGGGGAATTGCCAGCATCGGCATGATGCGTTCGATCTTCTATGCGCTCTATCTCACAGATGTAGTCGGCATTGAACCGCGCCTGGCTTCGCTGGGTGCGCTGGCGGGCATCATCTGGGATGCGATCAACGATCCCATCATTGGCACATTGAGTGACCGTATGAAATCCAAACTTGGGCGGCGGCGTCCGTTCCTGTTGTGGTTCGCCTTTCCATTTGGGCTGAGCTTTGTCATGTTATGGTCCGCTCCGAATTGGGATAGTCAGATCGGTTTGTTGCTCTATGTGACTTTAGCCTTCATGATCTCGGACACGCTCACCACTCTCGTGGCAGTGCCGTATCTTTCTCTCACCCCCGAATTGACCCAGGATTATGACGAACGGACTTCGCTTTCAAGTTTCCGCACCGTCTTTCAGTTGTTATCTGCCATGACGGTGGTTATTATTGCTCCCATGGTCGTAGATGCGGTCATTCTTGGCGGCGGTTCGCAGCAGCAGGGATTTATTACAGCGGGCGCGATCTTTGGCGCCATCGGTTCGCTTCCGCTTTTCTTCATTGGCTTGTTCGTGCGCGAGCGTTTTGCATCGGAGGAACAAGAGCAGGAGACGATTCCATTTCGTGAGACGTTGCGCCTTGCCTGGCAGAACGTCCCCTTCCGTTATGCGGCTGGAATTTACATGTTCAACTGGTCGGCAGTGGATATGGTCGCCATCACCTTCCCGTTCTTTTTACTATATTGGGTCGCGCAAGGTGATCTGTTGGCGAAGATCAACATCCTCGGCGTTGACCTGGCGCTCGAATCGGCTTTCTTCGGCGTGATGATGTTCGTCTGCGTTTTGTTCGTTCCGTTCTGGTTATGGTTTGCGAAACGACGTAACAAAATTCAAGCCTATATCGTGGGTATGTCCGCATGGATCATCGTGCAAGCCCTGATCTTTACCATTCAACCTGGCGACATCTCCTGGTTGTTGACCATTGCCGCACTCGCAGGCATTGGCGTTTCTGCCGCCTATATTTTGCCAGACTCCATTTTGCCTGACGTGATCGAATGGGATGAACTCCGCACAGGCCGCAGGCAGGAGGGAATTTATTATGGCATTCGCACCCTCATTCGCAAGCTGACGGGTGCGGGAGTTATCTTCATTACCTTGCAGGTGTTGGGCTGGTCGGGCTATCAATCCCCGCCCGTGGATGCGACTCAATTCACCCAGCCTGATTCCGCCCTGCTCTCGATCCGCTTGATGGTTTCATTTATCGGCGTGGCGATTCTGTTCGGCACGATTATCATCGCCTGGTCCTATCCGCTTTCACGCGAAAAATACGCGCGCATCCAAAAACTGCTGAAAATAAAACGCGCGCTCGCAAAAAAGTAGAGCGGAAAAATTCTCCGCTCTACTTCAACTTGACCACCAATCTCTATTCTCTATTCTCCAGCCTTTATATCATCGCCCGCTCTTCATACTTCCCAAACACCTTCGTCATCACCCCAACGATCTCACCCAACGTGCAATACGCATGGACACATTCCATGATGTACGGCATCGTGTTCTCTGTTCCCTCGCAGGCAATTCGCAACCTATCTAAAGTCTGGCCCACCCGCCCGCTGTCACGCGTCTTGCGGACTTCGTTCAAGCGTGCCACCTGCGTATCGTAACCATTCGGATCCATTCTCAGGATCGGCACGCTCAGTGGTTTCTTTTCCGCATACGCATTCACACCCACGATCTTGCGAATGCCCTTGTCGATCTCGCGTTGATAACGATAGGCCGCGTCTGAAATTTCACTTTGGAAGAATCCCCTTTCAATAGACGGGATCACGCCGCCGAATTCCTGAATGCGGGCGAAGTAGTCATACGCCTCTTTCTCCATTCGGTCTGTTTGCGCTTCGACGAAGAAACTACCCCCCAGCGGATCCACCGTATTCGTCACCCCAGATTCCTCGGCGATGATCTGCTGGGTACGCAAAGCAATCGTCACGGAATGCTCGGATGGCAAAGCCAATGCCTCATCCATCGAATTGGTGTGCAGAGACTGCGTGCCGCCCAAAACTGCGGCGAGCGCTTGCAGCGCCACGCGGACAACATTATTCTCTGGCTGTTGCGCTGTCAACGAAACGCCTGCCGTCTGGGTATGGAAACGCAGCAGCCACGAGCGTGGATTCTTCGCCTTGAATGTCTCGCGCATCTCACGCGCCCAAATGCGGCGGGCAGCGCGATATTTTGCGATTTCTTCAAAGAAGTCATTGTGCGCGTTAAAGAAGAAGGATAGGCGCGGAGCGAAATCATCCACATCCATGCCGCGTGCAATTCCCCAACGGACGTATTCAAATCCATCCACCAGTGTGAAGGCCAGTTCCTGCGCGGCAGTCGAACCCGCCTCGCGGATGTGATATCCGCTGATCGAGATCGTATTCCACTGCGGGACTTTCTGCGCGCCGAATTCCATCGTGTCCACAACCAGCCGCATCGAAGGTTCGGGCGGGAAGATGAATTCCTTTTGCGCGATAAATTCCTTGAGGATGTCGTTTTGGGTTGTGCCGCGCAGTTGATCGAGGCGTAGTCCTTTATTCTCTGCGGCGGCGAGATACATGGCCCAAATGATCGCGGCGGGTGAGTTGATGGTCATGCTGGAGGATACTTTATCGAGCGGAATTCCATCCAGCAAAATTTCCATATCTTTCAAGGAAGAGATCGCAACGCCGCACTTGCCAAACTCACCCAGAGCCTCGGGTTGGTCGGTGTCATAGCCCATCAAAGTGGCCAGGTCGAAGGCAATGCTCAGGCCTGTCTGACCCTGCTCCAGCAGGTATTTGAAGCGTGCGTTCGTTTCTTCCGCAGCGCCGAAGCCCGCGAACATCCGCATCGTCCACAGTTTGGAGCGGTGCAGCGTCGGGTGGACGCCTCTGGTGTAGGGATATTCGCCCGGCAGCCCAAGTGATTCGGCGTAATCGTTTTCTGCAATATCGAGGGGAGTGTAAAGTCTGTTGATCGGTTCGGAGGAGGTAGTGATAAATTCTTCGGAGCGTTCGGGGAGTTGGGATAGCGCTTTGCTAAGGGAAGTCTCTTCCCATGTGGAAAGCGATTTTTTCAATTCATCGAGTTTCTTTTTATCGTACATGGCATCTCCTTTGGCAAGATGTTGGGATTATAACCGCCCCCACCTTCCTCCCCCAAATTCCGACGAACTTCAGTCGGAATTTGGGGGAGGTGTCCAAAGGACGGAGGGGGTATTCTGGTATACTCGATTTAACAAAAGGTAATAACTTATGCCCCGCTTCGAAATTGATGTAGACCCATGTGACCATCTAACAGCAGACGCCATTGGCAAACCAGGCCAGCGCGTCTTTTATTTGCAAGCCTATCAGGAACAGCGCACCATCACCATTATTATTGAAAAGGCGCAGCTGCTTTCGCTTGCCATTGGCATTGAACAATTCCTCGCGCAGCTCGGCCAGCAGAACCCCGAACTTGATGAAGCCTCCGCCGATTATGTGGAACACGTCATGCGCATCAGCCCGCCCGTAGACCCGCTCTTCCGCGCTGGTGAGATCGGCCTCGGCTACGACAAGGAACGCGACCGCGTTGTCATCTTCACCAAGGAATTGCTTACCGAAGAAGCCGACCCCGAGACTGCGGCGCAAGTCCGCTTTTGGGCCACGCGCGCGCAACTCCGCCAACTTGCCCGTTGGGGACAGGACGTCGCCTCGCGCGGGCGTCCCGTTTGTCCGCAATGCGGCCAGCCGATGGAACCCGAAGGACATTTCTGCCCGAAGAAAAATGGACACTTGGCATAATAGTTTGAAAGTTTACAAGTTGAAGGTTGCAGGTTTTTCACTTTCAACTTGTAACTTGTAACCTGTAACTTGCGACCTGCACTCTCCATGACCCCACAGAATCCCCAAACAATCCAAACCGCCCTCACGCATGGCGAATACCAACTCAAAGGCCAGTTCATGCTTGGCAGCAATTACACCTTCTTCGTGGACGTGCATCACGAGGGCGAAACCTATCAGGCTGTTTACAAGCCGAGCAAAGGCGAGCAGCCGCTTTGGGATTTTCCCGACAACACGCTTGCCCTGCGCGAAGTCGCCGCCTATCACCTCAGCGAGGCGCTTGGCTTTCACATCGTCCCCTTCACCATCTATCGTGAAGACGGTCCGCACGGCCCTGGCTCTTTGCAGCAATATATTGATTACGATATTGAACATCATTACTTCAACTTCACGCCTGAAGAAAAACAAAAACTTCGCCCCGTCGTGCTCTTTGATATTCTCGCCAATAATGCCGACCGCAAAGGCAGTCACATTTTTTTTGAAGACGATACCCAAAAGCTTTTTGCCATCGATCACGGCGTATGCTTTCACGAAGATGATAAACTTCGCACCGTGATCTGGGACTTTGCTGGTCAACAGATACCAGACGAATTGCTCGCGCCTCTTTCCCAAACTGACAATTGGTTTGCCCTCTTTGAAGATTACCTCAGCCCAAGCGAAATCTCCGCACTGCAAGCCCGCGCCAAAATTTTATGCGCCACCAAAACATTCCCCCGCCCCCTGCAAGGACGCAGAGCGTACCCATATCCCCCTGTGTAACGGAAACAGGTAAACAAGTAGACGCGGAAACACGTAGCACGCCCATTCATCCTTTATCCTTCATCATTCAGCCTTTCTTAGGAGTCCCCATGCACTACAAACTAGCGCTCATCGGTTTCGGAAACGTCGCCCGCTCGCTGGCGAAACTGCTCGTCCGCAAGCAGGATCTGCTCAAATCCAAATATGATGTCACATTTTCATTCACTGGCATCTCCACTGGCCGCCACGGATTCGCCGTCAACCCCAACGGACTCGATATTCAAAAAGCCCTCGAACTCGTCGAAAGCGGGCAATCCATCAACCCAATCTCTAATTCTCCAGTCTCTAATTCTCTTTCCGTCATCCAACACTCCCAAGCTGATGTCATGTTTGAGAATAGCCCCGTCAACACCCAAACAGGACAGCCCGCTCTCGACCACATCCGCACCGCATTGAATTTGGGTATGCACGCCGTCACCGCCAACAAGGGACCTGTTGTCCACGGCTATCGTGAGTTAACCGCGCTTGCAAAGAGCAAAGGAAAATCTTTCAGACACGAATCCACCGTCTTGGGCGGCGCGCCCGTTTTCTCGGTCATGCGTGAGGCGTTCCCATTAGCAGAGTTAACCTCCTTTAAAGGCATTTTCAACGCCACCACCAATGTCATCCTCTCCCTCATGGAAAATGGCGAGAAGTATGAAGATGCAGTCAAATACGCCCAGTCTATTGGGCTTGCGGAAACAGACCCCACCAACGATGTGGACGGTTGGGATGCAGCCATCAAAGTCGCGGCGTTGGTCACGGTATTATGGGACACACCCATGACCCCACAGCAAGTGAATCCCACAGGCATTCGCGGCATCACACCTGAAATGATCGCCAAAGCCAAAGCCGAAGGCAAGCGTTATAAATTGGTATGTTCTGCTGAAAAAGTGGGTGACAAAGTGGAAGCCAGCGTTTCCCCGCAATTGGTTGACTCAACTTCCTCGCTCTATGGAATGATGAACTCCAGCACAGGCGTCACCTTCCGCACCGATGTCATTCTCGATTACTCAATTACATTATCTGAAAAGCCCGATATGAAAGGCGGCCCTCTTGAAACCGCCTATGGTCTGTTCGCGGATTTCGTGAATGTTGTGAAATGAATGTAAAACTCCGAGGTCTTGAAGACCTCGGAGTTTTTTTATCGCTTTCCTTCTGCAACTTGAAGGGACGTTGTCTTTTGTTGTTTGTATTTCCGTGCGGGCATTTGATCCATCAGTTTGATCAGGGAACGCAGCGCCTCGTTGACTGATTCCGAATCGGGGAAGTATTCAAGAACATCGGGCGCCAGCAAAACGGTCCCTTCTGAGAGGGTGTAATGATTGATCGCAACCGTCCCATCAGCTTTTTTTACATGGGTTGTATACCCTTTATCCAAAGGAAGGTAAAACTTGCCGCGCTCAGCTTTGCTGAAATCGTATTCTGAACGCATTTCCTCGTTTTTCTTTTTTTTATTTGTTTTCATATTTTTTCTTTTCGGTTTTTGTGCGTAGGGACACGGCGTCGCCATATCCCTGCTAAATTAAAACACCAACACAACCACCAACGCCAAAATGGCAGGGACAGCTTGCATATAAAAGATTCTCTTGCTCACAGTGAATGCCCCAAAGATGCCTGCGATGATGACACAGCTCAAAAAGAAAATTTTCACCGCATCGCCAGCGAAAATTCCCCAGATGAGACCAGCGGCAAGGAAGCCGTTATACAATCCCTGATTCATGGCGAGGGTTTTCGATTGTTTGGCAAACTCCTCGGTCATGCGGAAGGATTTCATCCCGCGCGGTTTGTCCCACAGGAACATTTCGAGATAGAGAAATCCAAAGTGTAAGAGGGCGACGACACCAGTAAGAATATTCGCGATCAGGTTCATGTTTTTTTCTCCTTTGGTTATGTCGTTGCGAGGAGGGCTTTAGCCTGACGAAGCAATCTCAGGGCAGGGTTGGAGATTGCTCACCGCACTGGCGCACGGCGCAAGTGTCGGGTGGAAAAACTCCGCCCTCGCAATGACGTAAAGGAGTAGTATAGCACGCCTATAAAAACAGAACAAAAATTCTGTTATACTGCCTGCTAACGTGTCATGCTGAGCGTAGCGAAGCATCTCTGATAATATTTAAGAGACCCGTCGCTCTTTCAGTGTGACATACAAAAGGTGATAACCATGGCAAAAACAAAAGTTCACACACGCTACGTCTGCCAGCAATGCGGACGGGTTTCAGCATCTTACATGGGCAAATGTCCGCAGTGCGGATCGTTCAACAGCATGGTGGAGGAAGTTATCCACGATGAGCCTGTTGTGAAGGGACCGGGAACTGTCCGGGGGCTGACAGGCCGCTCGATTCCGCGTCCCATTTCCGAGGTCGGGGGTGAGGCGGAAGATCGTATCCATTTGCCGATTGGTGAGTTTGCGCGAGTCCTCGGCGGTGGCATCGTGCCCGGCTCCATCGTCCTCGTGGGCGGCGACCCTGGCATTGGCAAATCCACGCTCATGCTGCAAATGGCAATGGAGATGGCGAAGACCCAGCGCGTGCTGTATGTTTCGGGCGAGGAGTCGGAACGGCAGATCAAGATGCGCGCGGTGCGTTTGTTCAATGGGACGAAGGACTTGCCGAAAAATCTTTTGCTGGTGACGGAGACGAATCTTGAGGTTATTTTGAATCATGTCCGCGATTCAAAACCTGACCTGTTAATTGTTGACTCGATCCAGACAGTTTATTTATCTGAAATGGATTCGTCGGCGGGCTCGGTTTCGCAGGTGCGCGAGTGCTCGTCTCATTTGCGTGAGTTGGCGAAGTCGTCAGGCATTTCCGTGTTCATGATCGGGCATGTGACCAAGGATGGCTCGATTGCAGGCCCGCGTGTGCTTGAGCATATTGTGGACACGGTTTTATATTTGGAAGGGGATCGTTTTCAGGCCTATCGTTTGCTGCGCTCGGTGAAGAATCGTTTCGGCGCGACGGCGGAAGTAGGCGTCTTTGAAATGTGCGAAGGCGGCCTGATGGAAGTAACCAATCCATCCGAAGCATTTCTCGCGGAGAGATTGGTGAACGCGGCTGGCTCTGCCATTGCAGTCACCATGGAAGGGACGCGTCCCATCCTCGTGGAAATTCAAGGTCTCACATCCCCAACTCAATTTGGAAATGCTCGCCGAACCCCCAACGGTGTGGACTTCAATCGATTGCTGTTAATTACCGCGGTGCTCACCCGCCGCGTCGGATTGAAACTTGCGGAGCATGATGCCTTTGTCAATGTGGTGGGCGGCATTCAAATTGACGAACCCGCCGCAGACCTTGCCATCGCTGCCGCCATCGCATCTTCATGGAAGGATGTACCTGTGCGCGCTGAAGCGGTGCTGATCGGTGAAATTGGTTTGGCTGGCGAGCTGCGTATGCCAGGCCAGATGGTGGCGCGTTTGCGTGAAGCTCAAAAACTGGGATTCAAAGTTGCCATTGTCCCGAAGGCCATTCGCAAAGGTGAGGAATACCCCAAGGGAATCGAGATCATCGAAGTCCGCTCGCTGGATCAGGCCCTGGATGCGGCGTTGAAGAAGGGTAGAGATTAGAGACTGGGGATTAGAGATTGGAGGTAGTCATGTGCCGAAGCATTAAACCTTTGCGAAATATGGATCACCCTGCTACCGAGCAGGAGATTGAAGAAGCTGCATTGCAGTATGTGCGAAAGGTGAGCGGGTATCGCAAGCCTTCAAAAGCAAACGAGGAAGCCTTTCAGCGGGCAGTGGATGAGGTCGCCGAGTCCACGCGTAGGATGCTGGTCACTTTGCGCAACAAGCGCCCTGAAATATTGGCGGCATAAAACCCGTAGAGTAAATTCGCGGCGAAAAGCTTTTTGAGTAATTTATTCTCAAGCAACCACTTTCCACTTTCCATCGTATACCTCTTCAGACAATAAAACCTGAGGAGGTATTTTCTTATGTTACGAAAACTTTTCATATTTATCGCGGTACTCGCGTTAGCCACAATGGCCTGCGGATTCAACATTGACCTGCCCGAAAGAGCAACGCCCGGCCCCGAAGTTACGGAGGAGATCAATGTGGATTATCCCGATGCGGACGAAGTCAACTTGAAACTCACCTTCGGCGCAGGGGAAATGAAGTTGTCGCCTGGAACAAGTCAACTTGTGGATGGCGCTGCCACCTACAATTACGAGAAGTTCAAGCCCAAGGTCAAGACTGAAGGCGGGGATGTTCACATCACGCTGGGTGAAACGAACACCAATCTCTTTCCAACTTTTGAGAACCTCAAAAACACATGGGATTTCAAACTCGGCAGCCAGCCCATGAACTTGAGCATTGAATCTGGCGCGTATGAAGGAATCTTTGAGCTTGGCGGACTATCCCTTGCCAGCCTCACCATCAAAGACGGCGCGGCGGATGTGGAACTGGCATTCTCCGAACCCAACCAAATCGAGATGTCTGTTTTCAGTTATTCCACCGGCGCATCCGATGTCAAAATGGAAGGTCTCGCCAACGCCAATTTCAATATCTTTGACTTCTCCGCCGGTGCGGGTGATTACACTCTCGATTTCTCTGGCAATCTGCAAAGAGACGCCTCCATCAAAATCGAAAGCGGATTCAGCAATATCATCATTATCATCCCCGAAGGAGTAGACGCAGTTGTCACCGTGGAAAGCGGCGCATCGAATATCAGCGCAGGCTCAGGCTGGAGTCAGAGCGGAAACGTCTACAAACAAAAAGGGGAAGGCCCTACGCTTACCTTCATTGTTGAAATGGGAGCGGGGAATCTCACCCTCATCCAATAACGCAGAACATCTTACAACGCACTTTACACAACACGCAACACGCAACACGCAACACGTAATACGTATTGCGTGTTGCGTAATTTATTCGGCCTCCGCAAAATCCCCCTTATAATTCAGAGTAAAAGGTCATAATTCATCCATGACCTCTATCACTTGCCTTGAAACAGATTGCACAATAAAATCGTGATTGTCGGTAAAGTTTACCTATTTTAAGTGAGGTTCGTATGCAGATCACCCGTCAAGCAGATTATGCCGTTCGCGCTGTGTTGCACCTTGCGCGTGGCGGAGAGCAGCGCACAGCAACGAGTATGATTGCGGAGAAACAGCGTATTCCGCCCTCCTTCCTTGCCAAGATCGTTTCGCAATTATCCATTGCAGGGCTTCTGCATACATCCCGCGGAGCGCGCGGCGGCGTTACCCTTGCCCGCCTCCCAAAAGAGATCACACTGCTGGAAGTGATCGAAGCCATAGATGGCCCCATTCAACTCAATGAATGTGTCGGCGACTTGAGCGCGTGCGCATTCGATTCCGATTGCCCCCTGCGCCCCGTCTGGTGCGACGCGCAAGAGGACCTCGTGAAAAGGCTCAAAGGCACCAACTTTGCAGATATGATCGCAAAAGGGCAAGTCTCCGCCTAAACGGCTTAAACTCAATAATGCCTCTCGGCTATAATTGCCGGGAGGCTTTTTCATTTCACAACGAAGGATGGAAACCATGAACACTCGACGAGCATTGCTTGCCGCTTTGATCCTTTTGACGACGATCCTGGCCTGCGCTGTGCCGGGGCTTCCCGCCGCTTCACCACCCGCGCCGATCGCATCCCCCTTGGGGACGCCTGATACCCGGCTCGACATTATGGTGGCTGAGACAGTTTCCGCCGCCCTCGCACAGACCCAGCAAGCCGTTCCGACACCCACTCTCCCGCCAACGGCCACGCTGGAGCCAACCGCCAGCCCCACTCCCGAAGCGGATACCTCCGGCAGCGCCCTCACCGAAATGGAAGATGGCTCCACCCTCTTCTCAGATTTCAATGCAGGCTATGAGGTCAATGTGCCAGCAGGCTGGCTGGCTGTCCGCATCAACCAGCAGGAATATTTGGATGCCTGGCTGCTTTCTGAATTTTCAAACCCAGCCATGCAGAGATCGCTGAGCAGCATCGAGAACCTGAACCCAAATGAACTGCGCCTGTATGCTGTCGATTTACAAGCCGACCATGCCCGCACCGGCTTCGTGACCAACATTAATTTCATCTGGTACGAACAGGATGACATGTCTTTGGAAGATGACACAGACCTGCTGGCAGTTTCCGCCGCCCTTCCAGATGCCCTGCCCGGCCTCGAGTTGTTAACCACCGAACTCTCCACCAACGCCAACGGACTTCCCATCGGCATCAACACCTCTCGAACCCCCGCCACCACATTAGACGGCGTGAATATCGTCATCTTCCAAAAACAAGTCTTCATAAAAGTACGGGCTGGAACGCTGACCATCACCCTTTCGACCACCGAGGAATTAAAGGATACAATCCTCCCCGCCTTCGATGCAATGATCGAATTCATAAAAGTCTCGGATTAGGAAAAAGCAGAATATAACCCAGGAGACACTCATTATGTCATCACCCAGAATTATCCGCGCCCCGCGCGGCGCCCAACTTACCTGCAAGAACTGGCTCAGCGAAGCCGCCTATCGCATGATCCAAAACAACCTCGACCCCGAAGTGGCCGAGAAACCCGAAGACCTTGTCGTTTACGGCGGACGGGGCAAGGCCGCCCGCAATTGGGAATCCTTCGATGCCATTCTCGAATCGCTGAAAAATCTCGAAGAGGATGAAACCCTGCTCGTGCAATCGGGCAAACCTGTTGTAATTTTCAAAAGCCACAAGGATGCGCCCAGGGTGTTGATCGCCAATTCCAACATCGTGCCGCACTGGGCTACCTGGGAAAAATTCGATGAGCTGGATAAAAAAGGACTCATCATGTACGGCCAGATGACTGCCGGCTCGTGGATTTACATCGGCACGCAAGGGATTTTGCAAGGCACATACGAAACCTTCGGCGCGCTCGCCAAACTCAAAGGCTGGGGTTCGCTCAAAGGGAAGTTCGTTCTCACGGCTGGGCTGGGCGGCATGGGCGGCGCACAGCCGCTGTCTATTACGATGAATGAAGGCGTGGGACTCATCGTTGAAGTAGACCCCGAACGTGCCGAACGCCGCCGCGCCATTGGCTATGTGGATATGGTTGTGGATAACCTCGAAGAGGCCATGACGCTGGTGGAGGAAAACGTAAAAAGCAAAACGCCGCGCTCCATCGGCCTGATCGGCAACGCGGCGGATGTGTACACCGAACTTGCCGCGCGCGGCGTGATTCCAGATGTGGTCACCGACCAGACCTCGGCGCATGAAGCCTTGTTCTACGTGCCTTCGGGTCTGTCCATCACTGCCGCGGATCAATTGCGAGTCAGTGACCCTGAAAAATATAAAAAAATGGCAATGGACTCCATGTCTACGCATGTGAAGGCCATGCTCGCATTCCAGCGCGCAGGCGCGGAAGTGTTCGACTACGGCAACAACCTGCGTCAGCAGGCTTTCAACAACGGAGTGAGCGACGCCTTTGAATTCCCCGGTTTCGTGCCGGCTTACATTCGTCCGCTGTTTTGCGAGGGCAAAGGTCCCTTCCGCTGGGTGGCGTTATCAGGTGACAAGGAAGATATTTACACAACCGACAAAGCCATCATGGAACTCTTCCCAGATGACGCGCACCTGCATCGCTGGTTGAAGATGGCGCGCGAGAAGGTCCCGTTTCAGGGGTTGCCCTCGCGCATTTGCTGGCTCGGCTATGGCGAACGCGCAAAGGCGGGATTGATGTTCAATGAACTCGTGGCAAGTGGAAAAGTAAAAGCGCCTATCGTGATTGGCCGCGACCATTTAGATTCAGGGTCTGTGGCATCTCCCAACCGCGAGACCGAAGCTATGAAAGACGGCTCGGACGCCATCTCGGATTGGGCGATCTTGAACGCGATGATCAACGCTGTGGGCGGCGCAACCTGGGTCTCCTTCCATCACGGCGGCGGCGTGGGCATGGGATATTCTCAACACGCGGGGCAGGTCATCGTTGCCGATGGGACTCCCGAAGCAGCTGTCAGATTGGAAAGAGTCCTTACGACAGATCCAGGCATGGGCGTAGTAAGACACGCGGACGCAGGGTATGAAATTGCCGTCGAGGCGGCGAAACGTCACGGGTTGAAAATGCCCATGCTGGAGAAATCATCCTGAAACGCTTTTTTACTTTGCTGGCGCTTCTATTTGTGGCGGGGTGTGAACCGCTCCCCGATATTTGGGGCAATTCCCTGCCGCCCGTTCCCACAGCGGAGGGGATTATTGTGCCGTGGACACAGCCCGCGACGAACACGGCGACGGTTGCGCCCACCCTTACCGCTGTGCCAACCCTCACCATTACGCCGACCTTTACCCCAGCGCCAACGTTTACAGCCACGGTCGCTCCCACGCCCTCCAAAAAAGATATTGCGCGCGCCCTCATCATCAGCTTTGACGGTTTGCGCCCCGATGCGATTGACCTCGCGCCGATGCCCAACCTGATGGAATTGATGAAGACCAGCGCCTATTCCATCGCCAGCACGCGCACCATTGATTATCCCGCCACGCTGCCCAGCCATGCTTCCATGCTTTCGGGGTTGTGCATCGAAGATCACGGCGTCATCTATAACAAGTTCTTCATGTACATGGGCTACTCGAAGGGTGTGGATATTTTCGACCTTGCCCACGCAGCCGGGATGCGAACCGTGATGATCGTCAGCAAGGATAAACTCCGCCAGCTTGCCGAGCCTGAAACCACCGACTACTATGAAGTGGCTTACGGCGAACCTGCCATCGAGCGCGCTGTCCTGCCGCAGATCGAGGAGGGGTTCGGGCTGATGTTTCTCCACCTTGCCGGCGGGGATAATCGCGGCCATAAATACGGCTGGATGTCCGGCGAATATATGAAGGTGCTGCAACAGGGCGATGAAGTGTTGGGGCATATCATTCAATCCCTCAAGGATAACGGCCTGTTCGATACAACCTTCATCCTCATCACTTCCGATCACGGCGGGCACGACCGAAATCATGTCGGCACGCTCATCGAAGATTACCGCATCCCCTGGATCGCGCACGGCCCCGGCATTGTGCCGCAGGAAATCACCCTCTCCATGTACACCATGGATACCGCCGCCACCGTGGCCTATGCTCTCGACCTTCCCTTGCAGGAGGATTGGGACGGCATCCCGGTCTACCAGGCCTTTGGCGAACTGCAAACAGAAATTCATGAAAAAAGCCCGTGCAAGTATTAATTTCCCGCGGCGTTGATAAAATTCCAAACATGACTCGACAAACCTGGCTTTTGACTCTTCTTGCGATTCTCCTGCAAAGCTGCGGATCGTTCGCCTCAGCCCCGCCGATAGTTGCTCCACCGCTGATGGCGACTCTCACCCCGAGCCTTACCCCTCCGCCCACCGAAACGCCCATCCCAACCATCACACCCACCCCGCTCCCCAATGTAGACCACGTGCTGATTGTCACCTTTGACGGCCTGCGCCCCGATGCCATTGCCAAGGCAAACATGGTCAATGTGATGGCATTGATGCAAAGCGGCGCCTATACCCTGAACGCGCAGACCATCATGCCAAGCCTGACCCTCCCCGCGCACGCCTCCATGCTGACGGGAACCTGCCCTGCAAAACACATTGCCCGCTGGAATGAATATGTGCCGCAAAATGGCTTCGCGCTCGGCGTCGATATTTTTGACCTGGCACACGCGGCAGGCATGAGAACTGCCATGGTGGTTGGCAAGGAAAAACTACGCCAGGTGACCGAACCCGGCAGTACCGATTATTTTGAATTCGTGGATAAAACGGATAAGGTCAAGGATACAAGCAGTGTCCTCAGGCTTGCCCTCAACCAGGTGAGCGCAGGGTTCAACCTGATGCTTGTTCATTTTCCCGAAGGCGACCTCGAGGGACATGCGAACGGTTGGATGTCCCGCGAACAGCTTGAAGTGTATGCCCGTGAAGACAAGGGCTTCGGCCAGCTCCTGCAAGCCTTGAAAGATAACGGCATGTACGAAAGCGCCCTCATCATCGTCACCTCCGACCACGGCGGGCACGAAACCACTCATGGCACAGACCTGCCCGAAGATATGACCATCCCGTGGGTCATCAGCGGTCCGCGCATTGCGCCGGGGGAACTATCCACACAAGTGCAGATCATGGACACGGCTGCCACCATTGCTTTTGCGCTCGGCCTGCCCCTGCCCCCGGAGTGGGACGGCACACCCGTCTACGAAGCCTTCGGTATGCCTGTGGATGAATTCCGCAAAAGCGGCTGTGGATATTAATGCCAATGATACCCTCCGGTAGTAGGGTGACACAGCAGAATTTTTAAATTAATATCTCACCTTACGCGGAACGTCCCGAAGGTTCTCATAAAATACGCCTGTTTGTAGTCTAAACCTTCGGGACGGTGCGTAACATCAGTTAATATCCCACTACCGTACCCATCTTAAGAGAAATCTTTAGGGTTTGAGTGTGCGGCAGCGAATTTTTGGAGAAACAAATGACCGATCGAATACGCCGCGCCTATGGGTTTGTCATTGGCCTTGCCTTTGGGCTTCCGTATGCGCTTATTTCACAATGGATCAATGTATGGATGTTGCCCGGCATTCCCCTGTATGATTTGCCTGTTGGGCGCGCCGCAATGGTAATCCTGAACTCGCTGTTCATGAGTCTTGTCGGGTTGATGGTGGCCTGGGATGAAGAATCCTTTTGGGGGTTGTTTGGAAGCGGACTGCTTGCCGTCTTTGCAAGCTCCCTGCTGGCTTACATTAATTCGGGAGAGTCGCAGATTGCCACTTCCTTTTTCCTGTCGCTGTTCACCTTTTTACCGCGCCTGATTCTTTACCTGCCCCTCGGCCTTTTTTTTCGCTGGCTGCTTGGGATTTTGGATACAACCGGGCGCGCCCCCTCCAGCGGATTGATGCGCTTGTTGAAAGTGACATTTTCCATTCTGATTGTCGCTGTGGTTGGCGGCAGGTTTTCCCTGCTGGCTCCCGAAGCGCACGAGGCTTTGCAGGATATGAATGCGCTGGTGATGGAAGGCATGGCAGCGGCGGCCAATGGTGACGCTATGCCAGATCCGCTCATCCCTGTGGACGGATTCGCCACCTACGCCAAAGGCGCCTACACCCTCGAATGGAGCAGTGATGTGGACAGCCTGCCCGTTACGAGGCCTATAGCAGGTTTCGGAGTTACCGAATCGTTTATCATTATCCGCTTTGAAAACGACTATCAGTTTGGCTGTGTGTTCACCCCTCCCAGCCGCATTCCAAAGTGCATCAACATCACCCGTGTGAGGTAGCGGTACTTTTGTATATTTAGGACTTTCGCTCGCTCCTCTTGTTTTGCATGTCACCCTCCCGAAGGACATATGTTACGCAGGTTGATTTTGCCTAATTGCAAAATCTATAATCATTTGACCCCTTCGGGGTCTTTGGGCAAATCGCGTAAGGTGAGTTAATAATCAGGGGGTAGGGGTATTGCTTGGTTCCGGAGTGTTAGTCGCTGTTTCAGTAGGAGATGGCGTTTCCGTTGACGTCATTGTGGGGGATGGCGTAATTGTAGGCGTGTTCGATGGAGTGGGAGTGTGTGAAGGGGTAGGGGTGGCGGTCAATGTGACGGCGGGCAGATCAATCGGCCCGCTCAATCCCAGCCCGAGTAGTTCCCGAAAGATCCAACCGCCTTCGTATTGACGATGCGCCGGGTCAGTCTGATTTGGCGCGATGAGCAGCCAGTTCTCTGCTTCGTTAACCGCGCGGAATGTGAGGCATCGTCCCAGCGGCAGCGCTCCTCCGAGTACTGCATAATTAGTGCCGGGCCCCGAACGAACGTTGATGGTATTGGCATACAATGAATTGACGCAATAGTTCAGCGTTTCAAAAGGCTGCTTTGTGATGGATGGAGTAAAGGATGGCTTTATAACAGTGACGGTCTCTGTGGGAGTGGGTGAAAGTGTGATGGTGGCGCTGGCAGTTGGCGTGAATGTGGGAGTATTTGTTGGTTCTGTGGTTGGCGTGAGGGTGGGCGGCGGCGGTGTGACAGGCCTGGAGATGAAGACCAGCGCAGCTATGGCAAGAAGAACGATTCCAATGATGGCAGGAATGGTGTATTTGCGAAGGGAAGGCGGCAGGACGGCTTTTGCCCTTTCAAAGGGAGAAACAACAGGCGGTTTCCCCGTGTACCCCAGTGCAGACAGAAGGTTCTTGAAGTTGACAGCGTATTCCCCACCCAAAAAATTGACATAGTTGATCGTGTTCAACGCGAAGGGCACATTGCAGAACTCGAACATGAGCGGAACGATCTTCTTGCGCAGGTTTAACGCCTGAGTATATTCCTTCTGCACCCACTCCGACTTGATGGAGTTTGGTGTGAGTACGATAATGAAAAACTGGCTTGACTCGATGGCGGCAGGCAGACTGCGCACCCAATCGTCGCCGCCGCGCAGGTCGGTGATGTCCCACCAGACATCGTAGCCCGCCTTCTCCAAATCCTCTGCGAGTTTGCGGGCGAAGTCAATATCCTTGCGTGAATAGCTAATGAAAATATTTTGCATGGCGTCCCAATGACAGTATCTTACCATCCAAATGTGGATTTCGTGGGAATTTTCCGTTATAACCTCTGTATGCTCCATGGTGAAATAATGCCCATTACGTTGGCACATCTTAATCCCTTTGGAGTGCAAAATCTCCAGAGCTTACAGAAAGATTTTTATCCTGTATTCCTCAAACCCGAAGCAATGCCGTTAATGGTGATAGCCATCACTTCGTGCAGCGACTCGGCTTCAGCGCTTTCTTGATCTGGCAATGCGCGCAGGCGGCGCAAGGTTTCCACCTGGATGTAATTCAACGGGTCAACATAAGGGTTGCGCAACTGGACGGCCTGGCGGGTGGCAGGTTCAAGCTCCAGCAATGTCGAATGCCCACTGATGGAAAGAACAGCTTCCCGCGTGCGTCCGTATTCGGCGCGGATCGAGGAGAAAATGTCGTTCGCCAGTTTTCTGTCCGGGACCAAATCCACATACAGGGCTGAGATATCCATATCCGCTTTGAGCAGGGACATTTCTGTGTTGGCGAGCAATGTTTTGAAGAACGGCCAGCCCGCGTACATTTCCCGCAGCAGTGTCTGATCTGAAATGGCGGCGAGACCAGAGCCAAGGCTGTACCAGCCCGGTAAGTTGAAGCGGCTTTGCATCCACGAGAAAACCCAGGGGATGGCGCGAATTTGATTGACCGCGCCAGATTGCAAACGGGCGGATGGGCGCGAGCCGATCTGCAAATGTTTGATCTGATCGAGCGGCGTGGCTGATTGCCAAAATTCGATAAAGCCCGGCGTTTCATAAACCATCTTGCGATAGGTACGTTGGGCCGCCTCCGACATTTGCGCCATTGCAATGCGCCACTTTTCAGGGATGGGTTGATGTGGAAGCGGGGCAGAGGCAAGGATGACAGCGCTGGCGATCTGTTCAAGGTGACGATGCGCGAGACCAGGATTGGAATAACGCAAGGCGATGATCTCGCCCTGCTCGGTCAACCGAAACCGACAGTTGATACTGCCTGCCGGCTGGGCGCGAATGGCGCTGTTGGCGGGTCCGCCGCCGCGCGCAATCGTTCCGCCGCGACCGTGGAAGATGGTCAGCTTGATGTTGTGTTTTTGCGCAACGCGGGTGATCTCTTCCTGCGCTTCATACAAAGACCAGTTCGCCATGAGATAGCCGCCATCTTTGTTGCTGTCGGAATAGCCGATCATCACCATTTGCTCATTGCTGTGAGACGCGAGATGCTCGCGATAAATTTCCGAAGTGAAAAGAAGCTCAAGGATGCGCGGCGCATCTTTCAGGTCAGGGACGGATTCGAAGAGCGGCGTGATCTGCGGGATGGTCTTGCATCCGGCCCATTTTGCCAGCAGGAGCACGGTCAAGACATCAAACGCGGCATGGGTCATCGAGATGATGATGGGGCCGAGAAGTTCGCTTCCATACACTTCGTACGTGCGCCCGATGAGTTGGAACAGTGACCATGTCTCGGCGGTCGTTGATGTTACGCCGGGATGATTGGAAAGCTGCGGGATTGGTTCCTTCAATAAACGTACAAGCAATGGGGTCTTTGAATCTGCGGGCAGGTTTTCAAAATCGGGTTCAATATTCAACGCGCGCAATATCTCACTAAGCGCGGCATTGAATCGGCTTGAGTCTTCTCTGATATCCAACCTCGCGGCTTGCAAACCGAATATCTTTAACTTGCGGCGGACATCCTGCAAATCATCCAATGTGAGTTTTTCTGGAATGGCAGATGCAATGATTTCCAAAGGATGCGCGAGATCGTTTAACTGCATTCGGGCGCGGTGTGAATAGCTTTGCAATAAATGGGACTTCATATCCTCGCGCGAGGCTTCAGCCAGATCAGATGCGAGCAGGGACAGCACAAGACGATAGGGCTCGGTGACATAGCGCTCTTCAATGTATGCAATGTGCGGCGGAAAGGGTCTGCGCTTTTCGATCCAATCCATTAATGCTTGCGGCGGCGTAATGCGGTTGGAACTGACGCTCAAATGGCGCGCCAGTTCCTGAAAACTCTTGCGGTGATTCTCAACGGCCAGGCCGCGATGCAGGCGCAGGGTTTCGGCGGTCACTTCCGAGGTGACGTTGGGATTGCCGTCGCGGTCGCCGCCGATCCACGAGGCAAGTTTGAACCAATCATTGGGCGCGTGGAGACCGGGGTAATAACGCTCGAGCGCTTTTTCAAGGTCATCATAAATTGCTGGAATGGTATTCCAAAAAAACGAGTCGACAAAATACAAGCCAGTTTTCACTTCATCGGTCACGGACAATTGCGCGGCGCGGGCGCGGTCTGTGAGCCACAGAAGGGAAATCTCGTTGCGTAAAGATTGAACGGCATCCTCCTGTTCGCGCAAGGAGAGTGTGCCTGTGCCGATCTGTGTGATGAGATTCGTAATGCGCTCCATCTTGGAAAGTATGGTTCGGCGGCGCGCTTCGGTTGGGTGAGCGGTCAGCGCCAATTCAATGGATAAATTACCGAGCAAACCTTCCATCTGCCTACGGCTTATTCCGCGCTCTTTGAGCGTGGCAATCGCATCGCCGATGGATTCAGAAAGGGGTTCGGGATATTTTTCATCTTCGTGACGGCGCAGTATTTGAACGCGTTGATTCTCCTCCGCGCGATTGACCAGGTCAAAGTACGCGGCGAACGCTGCGGATACCGCCCGCGCCTCTTCCGTTTTCAGCGAAGAGACTTCCTGTTGCAGACTCACCGCAGAGGTTAAGTCACCGCTGCGGCGTGCCTTTGCCAGCGCGCGGATGCGTTCCTCGATCTCGAAGATCAGCGGCGATTCGAGTTCCGAGATAACCTGCCCCAGCAGGTCGCCGAGCAGGTGAATGGTTTGAGAGATGTCCATGGGTTTTGGGAAGTATATCAAATGGGTGTGTTTCAACTGAAAGGCGCAGTTACTTCGCAAATGAGTTGAAG
>CAKKRM010000182.1 GCA_919902735.1 Anaerolineales bacterium
CGTCCAGCAATTGGACTTTTACTACGGTAACTCAAAAGCCCTCTCAGGCATTAATCTCGAAATTCAACCGCAACAAGTGACGGCGCTCATCGGCCCGTCAGGCTGTGGCAAATCAACATTTTTACGCTGCTTAAATCGCATGAACGACACTATCACAGGAACCCGCGTGGATGGGAAGATTCTGCTCAAAGGCGAAGACATCTACGATCAAAGCATGGATGTAGTCAACCTGCGCCAGCGGGTGGGTATGGTCTTTCAAAAGCCGAATCCGTTTCCGCAATCCATTTACGATAACGTGGCCTTCGGTCCGCGTGTGATGGGTATGGATGTGAACCTCGATGAAGTGGTGGAAAAAAGCCTGATCGCCGCTGCGCTTTGGGATGAGGTCAAAGACGATTTGAAATCAGACGCGCTGGGTTTGTCACTCGGCCAACAGCAGAGACTATGCATTGCGCGCGTGATCGCCGTCCAACCCGAAGTCATCCTCATGGACGAATCCACCTCTGCGCTGGACCCCATCGCCACCCTGCGCGTGGAAGAATTGATCGCAGACTTGAAAAAAGAGTACACCATCGTCATCGTCACTCACAACATGCAGCAAGCTGCGCGCGTTTCCGATCACACAGGCTTGTTCTGGCTGGGTGAGTTGGTCGAGTTCGCTCCTACCACTCAAATGTTCACAACCCCAAAGGAAGAATTGACCGAAGCCTACATCACGGGAAGAATGGGGTAGGGGGTAGCAGTATGGGTTTTCATCTTTAACAAAAAAGTGGATGCAGAAAACCTGCATCCACTTTTTACTTGAAACTTGAAACTCGTTACTTCTGCCCCTTCCAAAACTCATCGTCGCTGGATTTGATCTCGTAGAACGAACCCGTTGCAATAAAAATAGTGCGTTCGCAGATGTTGGTCACACGGTCTGCCACGCGCTCGAGGTTGTGCGCCACCCACAGCAGCCAGTTCGCGCGCTCAATGGACTTGGGATCCTGAATAATGATCAGCATCAACTCGCGATAAATCTGGTTGTAAAGCGCGTCCACTTCATCGTCTTCGATGGGGATGGCCTTTGCAACCTCCACATCTTCATTGATGAAGGCGCTCAATGAGCGGTGTAACATGCTGGTGCCGATCTGCGCCATGCGCGGGATGTCGATCAAGGGTTTAAGCAAAGCCTCCTCGCCCATGCGGAGATTGATGTTGGCGATGCCTTTGGCGTAATCCCCCATGCGCTCCAGCTCCGAAATAATTTCCATGGTGGAGGCCAGCAGGCGCAGGTCGTGCGCCATTGGCTGCTGGGTTGCGATCAGGATCATCAATTGATTCTCGATTGCAAAACGCTTCTTGTTGATCTCTTTATCTTCGGCGATGATTTTTTCAGAAGCCGCAATGTCGCGCTTCTTCAAGGCCTCCACCGATCCCAGGATGGCGTGTTCCACCATGGAACCAAGCAAAATCACTTCATCTTTTACCTGCTGAATTTCACTCTCGAAAGTTTTGCGAATCATAAGTTCCTCTT
>CAKKRM010000183.1 GCA_919902735.1 Anaerolineales bacterium
CGTCCCGATGTCCTTCGGGAGGGAATCATGGGCGGTGCGTAAGGTGAGTTAATTATACATGGATGGCAAAGTTTTTTTCTTTTCAATCCCCTATCATTCGTACTTCAATGCCAGCACAGGGATCATGGTTGCCGCTCGCAAAGCGGGATACAACCCCGAAACCATGCCAATAAAGATCGAGAACAGCAAAACAAAAACGGGCAGCCACAACGGAGTATACACCGCCACACTTGGGGGCATCCCTCCCTGTTCCGCCGCCTGTTGAGCAAGGTAAACCACCGCAACCACATTCAACGCCTGCCCCGCGAGCCAGCCCGTCAACACACCGCCTACGCCGCCGATGAACCCAATGCCAGCCGCTTCGCCTAAAAAGATGGTCAACACATCGCGGTTGGTTGCGCCCACCGCCTTCATCAAGCCGATCTCGCGCGTTCGCTCCAGAATGGACATGGCCATTGTGTTCGCAATACCGATTGCGGCAACCAGCAGCGCAATCGCTCCCACGCCTCCCAAGACAACCTGCAAAATTTTATAAAAGTTATTGATGCCCTGCACAAAGTCGAGCATGGTATTGGCCTGGAAACCCATTGCCAAAATCTGGTCGCGCACTTCGAGAGTCCTATCTGCATTTTCAACTTTAACGATCACTTCGTTATAGCCGGTCTTGTTGTAATTGATGCGCGTGCCCATTGCCCATTCATTCATCGCCTTAACCTGTTCGAGCGGCATATACACCGACCAATCCGCCTCCGAGCCAGATTCGCTCAAAACACCAGCCACGCGCACGCTGAAATTCCTGCGGATCTCGTTTCCCTCGCTATCCCATTTCGAAATAATGAGTTGTACCTGCTGATCGTACAATTCAGGCGGAGGCGGCGGCTCCTGCCCGGGCCTGAGATTCGGGTCTGAAAAATTTTGAGCCACCATGTACCCAATCACAACCGTGGCGCGGGAAAGCTGGGTGGTGCCCTGCTGGGTTTCGAGTCCCAGGTCGGCCAGGTCGGCTGTGCCAACCCCATAAATGCCGCTATATCCCATCATCTTTCTAAATTGCATAAACATGGATGACATTAAATATTCACGCGGAATCACAGACTTCACCCCGGGAATGCCGCGTAGATCATCCACAGCGCTATTCGTCAACAACAAAATATCCGGGCTGGCAATTTCCCCTCCGCCCCCTCCGCCGCCGCCTATTGGGCCGACAAAGGAACCCTCGCCGCCATAGCTTGGCATCACATAAATCTGGCTCAAATCGCCGATGCTATACAATTGCTCGGTTGCGTTCATTTGCAAGCCAATGGCAAGCGACACCAGAATCACCACTGCGGCAGTGCCAATCACCACGCCAATGGCGGTGAGACCCACGCGCGCTTTGCGGCGGTTCAAGTTGTTTATCACAAGGCGTAACAGGTCACGGAATTTCATATCTGCGGCTACCCGCCTTTGCCGCCCTGCCCCTCGCCCGGAATAGGGACTTCTTCGATTGGCGGAATCGGCATTTCGGGAGAAGATGCCGGGGGAGCGCTATCCAGGCCTAAAAGTCCAAGAATGAAGCGCCAGGTTTTTTGCAGGAACGTTTCCTCCACCGGGAAAAATTCCTCACCGCCTCCTCCTCCCATGGATGGGTCGGGAGTCGCTTCACTAAATTCCTCTTCCACAGTCACTTCAAGCGACTTCTCAATCGTGCGGGGCTGGTTGAAATCATCGGTGTATTCGATAACGATATTTAACTTGACCACCCCGAATGAATCCGGGGTCAGCATCGCGTCCATGGTGTAATAACCGCCAGAGTCGAGCGAGCCGACAAGAGACGTGCCGCTCTCGATCATGCCATTTTCCGAAGTGACGGCCATGTTTCCAAGAACCGCTGTGCGCTTTCCAAGGTTGACGATCTGGATTGGCAAGGCGCCGGGCTGACCGCTGAAAAATAAATCGAGCGGGCGGTAAAAACTGGCCTCGATATTCGGCAGGCTGTACACCAGCAGGGTAATCACCTGTTCATCGTTCACCACTTCCCCGCTGTTATTCAAATAGGAAAAAGTAACCTTCATGGGGTAGGCGCCCGGCACGGTGGAAACATTGACGATCAGATCCTGCGAAACCTGCATCATGCCGCCCGATGAAATATCGCCAAGCGATTTTATGTTGGATGTTCCAACAGGCGCAAAGTTGGTAAACTCGCCGCTTCCACCGGAGACCCCGCCTGCCTGGGGCGTGCCGCCGCTTCCGCCGGATGTTCCGCCGCCCACGATCATGGTGACACGCTGGGCTTTGTCGTTGCCCGCATTTTGAACCGTCATCGTCAATGTGAATTGAGAACCGGGCTGCAACGGGTTGATGGTTGTCCCGTAGGATGGGATGATCAACTGCCCGCTTCGGACTCCGCTCGGGGTTGCTGTGGCATAGACGCCTGTTCCTCCGCCCCCGCCTGCCACCGGAACTGTGAGCGTGAACTTGTCGGAATACGAAGCTCCTTTATCGTCATAATACGTCAGCGTGACATCAATTAGCACGTAGGTCTTGCCGTACAACGAATCGGCGGAAACAAAGCGCTGGTCAACAACGGCGCTGCCCCCAGTGGGGATATTTCCCACAGCCACAACGCCGCCGGTACTCAAAGGCACCAGGTCAGCGGAGGCGAACACAGCCTGCGCGTTGAACGCGGTCATGTTGCCTGCGTTCGCAAAACTCACTGTGAATTTGAATTTTTTTCCTGTGGAAATCTGCTCCACGTTGGCTTCCGACCATTCCACAACCACCTGCGGGCGGGTGAATGGCGGAAGGATTGCAGTGGCCGTTGGCGAAGGAGCGGAAACCGTCAACACAGCCGAGCCGCTTGACGATGAAACTGTGATTATGTGCGCTCCTGGCGCAACCCCGGCTGGAACAGTTACCTGCAACTGAGTGTCGCTCACAAAAACTGTACCGGGTAATTCGACGCCATCCAGCAATATTTTTGAAGTACCGTCCACAAAACCGCCCCCAATCGTATCGCCTGTAACTACGATAATCGTGGCCGCATCATTTACGATACTGTCAGGCGTTACCGAAGTAACATCCGCTAATGTAGAAGCCGGCATGAAAGCCATTAACAAAGCCAGGATCAAACCGTACGTGGAAACTCGTTTCCTTGCTAAAAACATTTATCCTCCATGAGAAACCTGCATCGCATCCAGCGCCGCAGACTGGTACTCGGCCTCGCTGACAACCCTGCCATCCAGCAGAAATATCTTGTGCGTGGCAAAGCGTGTCATGCGTGGATCGTGGGTCACAACCAACACCGTCCGCCCGGAACGATGCAAATCGGAAAGCAATTGCATCACGGCAATGCCGCTCTGGGAATCAAGATTTCCTGTCGGTTCATCCGCGAGGATCAGGCTGGGGTCATTGACCAAGGCCCGCGCCACCGCCACACGCTGCTGCTGCCCGCCCGATAATTCGGATGGGGTGTGGTGGCTGCGGTCTGCAAGCCCCACCTGCTCCAATAATTGTTTGGATTTTTCATTTCGACGGGCAGTGGCAATTCCAGCAAACTGCATCGGGAAAGCGACATTTTCCAGGGCAGACATGCTTGGGACGAGGTTGAAGGATTGAAAAATAAATCCCATCGTCTTGCGGCGGAATAAGGCCAGCGCATTTTCATCCATCTGATCCAGCCGCTCGCCGCTGACGGTGATCTCGCCTGCGGTGGGTCTATCCAACCCGCCGAGCAGGTAAAGCAAACTGCTTTTCCCAGACCCGGAAGGTCCCATCACCACCGTCAGGGTGTGCGCGGGAATCTCCAAATCGACACCATCCAAAGCGCGGACCGTCGTGCCGCCCATTTGGAAGTGTTTTTTCAATCCTGCGATCTGTATCAAGGAAGAAGTCATGGGTTAAAAGAATGGCCTCTGGACGACAAGTCCACTGGCGTTTGAAAGCAAAGCGCCCATGCCCGCTTTCGCCAATAAGAGCAAAAGAGTGACGATCACAACGCTGGTAATTGCCTTGGTCTTTGAAAGGCTTTCCCCCGCGCCAAACCCGATGACCAGTAAAACAAAGCTCCAAATAAAAAAGATATCCATTCGCGCCAAAAGTTGAGCCGCAAAGGATGCGCTCCCTGCAAAGCCAGAAAGCCCTGGGTTGGTAATGGCATGGCCTGCGATGAGCATAAACACGATCCGCAGCGCATCCCGCGCTAAAAATGGCAGGTTTGCCCAGCCTGTGATGTTCAACGCGCCCTGCATGGAGCCTCGTCCGCCCAAAAGCGTGGAACCGAGATGCAGCAAGCCGCTCAAGATCAGCCAGCCAAGCCACAACCCGATCAGCGCAGACGCCAGCGGGATGACGTACGCAAACACTGGTCCCTGCATAGACTGTTGCGCCGCCATATAGTTGCTCTGCATTTCAGGCGTCCAGTACTGCCAGTCACGCGGCAATTGGACTTCGCCCATCATTGCCGCGCGGGAGGATAAATATCCGCTGACGATCACACTCAGAAAAGTGGATACGCTTAGCGACAGCATGGGCGTCAGCCAGGAGGGGCGCGCTTCCTCCGAGATCAGGGAAAAGGTGCGCTGCGGCTGGAGTAACACTTCCATGATTCGCGCAAAATTAAACCTGCTATTTGATTGCAATACGATGTTTTCTGTCATATTTTTACCAATCCATGGGTATAAAAAAATTCTAACATGCTTCTCAATTTCACGCTCACTTTAATAATTTACTTTACGCGCCCTCATACCCTAACGGGTACTTCCCTTCCCCTTCGGGGGAAGGGGAAGTATACGCATTTTCTAAAGACTGCGTAAGGTGAGTTATTAACTCACCTTACGCAGTCTTGCGTGTTTTAGGGTCATGTCGCCCTGAGCGATAGCGAAGGGTCTCTACGACTA
>CAKKRM010000184.1 GCA_919902735.1 Anaerolineales bacterium
CCTTGGTAAGAGCCAAGTAAACCATGTTCAAGCCTTTTCGTGAACTACTGATTATGGACAAACCGATCCCATCAACTGCGCAATGATGCTGAAAGGGAACATACACCAGCGCGCGCCTGTTGGATCTGCATCTATAATCAAGAAAGTTACCACACACAGACAAATGAAGAGGAACACGCCGCCGCCGATGACAATCGGAACCATGTTACTCTTTTTGCCTGCGGCTGGGGGCGGGGCATAGGCAGGCGCGGGGTTTGATGCGTACACAGGCGCGGCTGGCTGCATGGGAGGCGGCTCCACGCGGGCTGATTTGCGGGAGACGGCCACCGTCGCCCCGGCATCCATGTTGATGGCGTCATACATGAGGACAATTTGCTCGCCGAGGGAAACCACATCGCCAGCTTTCAAGACAACAGGCCCCGCGAGGCGCTGCCCATTGACGAACGTGCCGTTGGTGGAGCCGAGGTCTTCGATCACATATTTTCCACCCTGGAATGAAAGACGCGAATGTTTGCGTGAAACTTCCGCGTCGTTGATTGCAACGCCGTTGGATGAATCGCGCCCGATCGTGAGTTGATCCCCATCGAGGGGGAAAGTCACGCCTGGGGTGGGGCCTGATCTCATAACGAATTGAAACTGTGCCATCTTCTTCCTCCAAAATATATTTCAAAATAATTTTGCTTAGTTTACAATTTTCACGGTGAAAAGTCAAATCACATTTTTTTACCAGTTTTCCTTGTCATATCTTTTATTTCCTCCTTGCGAGGCTGGGTTTGACTGCCAGGCTTGGGTAAAAAGATCATAAATACTGTGCCAACGCCCACCTTGCTTTTCACCTCAATGCGCCCGCCATGCCCATGGACGATCTGTTTGCAAATGGACAACCCCAACCCAGTGCCAGATGCGCGTGATTCGTGTTCGCGCACGCGGAAGAATTTTTCGAACAAGTGAGGCAGTGATTCATCGGGAATGCCCACGCCTGTATCCTGAATATAGATTCCAAGTTCATTTTCCTTTGATTCAGCGCGCAGCATCACAGTCCCATTGGGACGGTTGTATTTTATGGCGTTGCTTAATAGGTTCAACAAAACCTGTTTGATCTTGTCGCGATCTGCCTCGAGCAGGGGCAGATTCTCCGGTGATTCTACGCGCAGTTGAATATTATCCTCGATGGCTTTGGACGACATGACATCCTTGCATTCGTACATCAGGTCTGCAATGCTGAAGACCGTCTTGCGGAATTGCACGCGGCCTGATTCGAGCCTGGCCAGGTCGAGGAACGAGGATGCCAGCGCGTTCAAGCGCATGGTTTCATTGTGGATATTATTGATGATCTGGTCGCGTTGTTCCTGCGACATTTCAGGGCGTAAAAGCAAATAGGTGGCCGTGCTGAGGGATGATAAAGGCGTGCGTAATTCGTGAACGAATTCAGAGATCAAATCAGACTGCTGGAACAAACGCGCATTTTCAATGGCCACTGCCGCCTGCGCGCCCAGCACCAGCAGCATGGACTCGTCCGTATCAGAGAACTTGCCGCGGTGTTTGTTCAACGCCTCCAGCACACCGACGATTTTATTTTTGGTAACCAGGGGAATTCCAAGCAGCGATTCGGTTGGGAAGCCTGTGGTGGTCTCCACGTTGGAGAAGAAGCGCGGATCATCGTGCGCGTTTGTGATGCGTACCGGCTTGCGATTGTTTACGATCCAGCCGGCAATGCTTCCATCCAGCGGCACAACCAGCCCGCGCCGTGTGGATTCATCCAAATTTGTGGAAACCTGAAAATACAACTGGCGGGAGGTATCGTCATACAAAAGGATGGATGCCGCTTCCGCGCCGCTGATCTCCGCCGCCGCATGAACGATGCGCGAGAGCAGGATATCCAGGTCCAGGGTGGAGGCGAGATCGCGCGCAATGTCAATTAATCGGCGATAGCCATCCAGTCGCTCGGTTTTTATTTCAGCCATTTAGCACTCTCTCCGTTATTGCTGGAATAATCATAGCCACATCTTCCAGGATCGCCACATCGGCGCGGACGTTCAGGTAAGTTTCAGTGTTGTTGATGATGATAAGATGCGCGCCGCGATCCAGAGCCTGCATGGGCAGGCCGGCCACCGGCAAAACCTCCAGCGAAGACCCTGCCACCAGCATCAGGTCACATTGCCGCGCTTCGCGCTGCGCCTTGAACCATGCGGCTTGCGGCAACTGCTCGCCGAAAAGGATCACATCCGGCTTGAGCAGTTGCCCACATTTGGGGCAATGGGGAAGTTCTCCCGCATCCACAAACGGGGCCAGGTACGCCTCGGCCTGCACCTGATGATAACACTGCGAGCAGGTTAACGTTTGCATGGTGCCGTGCATTTCGATGACAGTTTTCGATCCCGCTTTTTGGTGAAGCATATCTATATTCTGGGTGATGATGGATTTGATTTTCCCGGCTTGTTCCAGCTTTGCCAGCGCAAGGTGAGCGGGGTTGGGCTGGGCATTATAAATTTGACTCGCCAACGGACGGAACCAGGAAAAAAACCGCTCCGGCCTTGTGCGAAATGTATTGAGCGAAGCGGCCTCGAGCGGTTCATCCTTCGACCATAAGCCTGTTCCCGTGGAACGGAAATCCGGTATCCCTGACGGAGTGGACAGCCCGGCCCCGGTGAGGATGACAGCGTGCCTGGATTGGCGGAACAAGTCCGCGGCGAATTCGATGTTTGTTTGCGTTTTTTGGGAAAAAGGGATCATCGCGCCTTTTCGCGCTCGATGACCGAATCTGCAATCTTGAGGAATTGCTGGGAGGTCATGTTCGTGGGTTGGGACATCACAGCAGGGGTTTGCATGCGCGTGGCTTGCTGGAACAACTCCGGGGCGGGTGTGAGTGTGGCGGCAATCGAGTGCCCGAGTTTTTCCGCCACCTTGGTCAAGGGCATTTGCGCTTCGGAGCGCTGGCGGTTGTTCAGGATGACATGGATGTTCTTGCGCTCGATATTCAATGCTGCGATCCCATCGATCAGGAATTTTGTATGTTGGATGGTGCTTGGCGTACCCTCCACCACCACTATCTGTTCGCTGCACATCGGGAGGATTTTCTGCACAAAGACCGGCAGGCCAACTCCCAGGTCCAAAACAATGAAGCGGGCGAGGGATGCAAGGCGGGCGACCAGGGATTCGTAATTCTGCACCTGTGAGGTTAATGTCACATCGCCGGGATTCTCGGAAGCGAGCAGGAGCTTGACCCCCGAATTGTGGGGCACAATGGAGGATTGTACCTTTTCCCGCGTAACCTCAACCATGCTGCCTTGCAAAATTTCAGTTAAGCCCGTTTGTTGCGAAATTCCCAGGTCCATGCCGAGGGTGCCCTGACCGGGCGTCATTTCGGCAAGGATCACATCTGTCTGTGTTCTCGAAAACAGGCCCGCCGCCAGATTGGAAGCCAGCGAAGAGACGCCCAACCCGCCGCGCGAAGATAACACGCCGATCACATAGCCGTGATGTTCATGCAATGCGGTTGCGATCTCGCTGCCAGTTTCCTTTTGAGCGGCGCGCGCCAGCAAGGCTTTGACATGCGCCTGCAATTCGGTCGGGTGGGTGGGTTTTGTGAGGTAGTCGTCTGCGCCGACTTCGAACCCCGTTACTTTATCGTCCAGTTGGGTTTTGGCGGTGAACATCAAAATGGGGATGGCGACTGTGGCTGGATTTTTACGCAGGCGGCGCGTTACTTCGTAGCCATCCATATCCGGCATCATCACATCCAATAAGATCAGGTCTGGTCGTTCTTCGAGCGCTTTTGCAAGTCCTTGGGAGCCGTTTGAAGCCGCGCTGATATTATAGCCTTGTCGTTGCAACATTAAACCGACAAGCCTTAATGTGTCTACATCGTCATCAATGATCAGGATTTTTTCAGCCATGTTTTTCCTCAACAATCAATTAGAGTCTAGCACAAACAAAGATAACGGACAAGTTCTGTATAATTCGCCCAATGGTACGGTTGTTTATCATTTTTGGAACGGCAGGCGGGTTGAAAATGTTTGGGTTGATCGAGCAGGTTTCAGGTCAAGAAAGAAGCGGATGCCTGGGATGTGGAGTCTTCCATCGCGTTATAATCAATCCAAAATCGGGTCTCGGTACGCCCTCAAAAAGCATTCGGGCTACTCGACCACCAATCAGAAATCGGAAATCAAATCATGCACATACTTGTAACAAATGATGACGGCGTGACCGCGCCCGGGCTTTTGGCTCTGGCGCAGGAGATGCGCAAGCTGGGCAAAGTGACGGTGTTCGCGCCTGACAAAAACTGGTCGGCCTCTGGGCATGTGAAAACGATGGAGCGACCCTTGCGGGTAAAGGAGACTTTTCTCGCGGATGGGACTAGCGCGTTCGCTTCGGACGGTGCGCCTTCGGATTGTGTGGCTCTGCCTTTGCTTGGGTTGATCGAAGAGCAAATTGATCTGGTGGTTTCTGGAATCAACCCCAACGCGAATATCGGACATGACGTGACGTATTCGGGCACGGTGACTGCGGCGATGGAAGCTGTGATCGCGGGTGTGAAAGGGATTGCGGTTTCACTTGATTCGCCTGAGGGATTCAAAGGCTTGTTGGATTATTCCTGTGCGGCTTCAGTTGCAAGACGAGTTGCGGAGCAAGTGATTGCCGATGGACTGCCCGCGGGAGTGGTGTTGAATGTGAATGTGCCATATTTGAAAGAGACTGAACTCAAGGGATTTATGATCACGCGTCAGGGATTGCGTGTTTATCGCGACGCGTTGGATGTGCGTACCGACCCGCGTGGCAAGCCGTATTACTGGATCGGCGGCGAAGCGCCGACGGGTGTGATCGAAGACGGCACGGACTTTGGCGCGCTGTCACAGGGGTATGTTTCCATTACGCCTTTGCAATTGGACTTGACTCATCTGAAGGCGATGGATGTGTTGAAGAAGTGGAAGCTTTAGACGGCAGACCGTGGACCGTAGACCGTGGACGGTGGACGATAGACCATTGACCAGACTAGCTAATAAATGCGCCGACTTTCAATAGCCCTCCTCATTCTGCTTGCCGCGCTTCTCATCACCCAAGCCGCGTTCTCTTTGCAATGGCCCATCGCGCACGATGAAGCGCCGCTGTTCTACGAAGCCTTCCTTATGCAAAGCGAAGGCCGCATTCCCTATCGCGACATCTTCGATTTTCAAATGCCGGGCAGTTACCTCGCTTATTATCTGCTCGGCCTCTTTAGCAGCTTTAGCGCATTCCGTATCCGCATCCTCGATCTGCTTATCCTCGCCGCGCTCATCCTCATCACCTTTCAAGCCATGCGCCGCTTCGGCAAAACGCCCGCGCTCGCGGCAGGCATTCTCTTCGGCCTTAAGTATCTACAAGGCGGCCCATCCCTCTCACTGCAACGTGAATATCTTTTGCTCGTCTTCATCGCCCTCTCTCTCTTAATAGGAATGCGCGACTCTCTGACTCCCAAACATCGTCTCAGCCTCGGCATTCTCTTCGGTCTATCGGCAGTTATCAAACCCCACGCCGCGCTCGGACTCCTCCCCTTCCTGCTCTTTGACATTGCAGACATTCGCCAACGCCTGAACATCTCCCTGCCAAAAGTCGCATGGACAAGCCTCCTCCCCGCCGCCATTGGATTCTTGATTCCAGTTTCAATCGTTACCATCTGGCTCGCGTTGACAGGTGCATTAACTCCCTTCCTCACCATCGCCTTAAACTACTGGCCGCTCTATTCGCAGATCAACGGCCAAATGGAGATCACACCCACAGCCGAGCGAATCTCCTTTTTGTTGAATCAAATCTGGCGTTTGGGCGGCAGCGGACTTTGGCTCATCCCCGCCGCGTTTGGAATTTATATCAATCAAAATAAACAGACATATTTAATATCCAGCCTCGCACTCTGCTATGCCATCTACCCCGCGCTCTCAGGTCAATTCTTTCCATACCACTACATCCCATTCGTTTACATAATCATTTTGCTTGCATCGCTAATTTTCAGCTTTCAGCCTTCAGCTTTCAGCTTTCAGCTTTTTGCCCTCATCCTTCTTCTCTTCCTCATCCGTCCTTCCCAAACCTTCATCCGCCAACTTCAAGGCAAACCAATTGCCACTGCGTCTGACCGCGCGGAAGAGATTACCCGCTTTCTTGAAGAAAATCTCGAAGCAGGCGAAACCGTCCAGCCATTGGATTGGACAGGCGGCGCTCTTCTCGCCATGCTCGAAACCCGCACGCCGATTGCAACGCCATATGTGTTTGACTTTTATTTCTATCATCACATCTCAAACCCATACATCCAATCCCTGCGCGCGAACTTTATGAACGAACTGCAAACTTCATCTCCGCGCTATATCATCGAAGTTACTTCCATAGATAAGCCCTGGGTCTCCGGCGAAAACACCACCCGCGAGTTCCCTGAACTGCGCGCATTCTTGAACGAGTATTATTCCGTTACAATTCAAAAAGACGATTACATCATCTACGAACTGAACGACAGACCATAGACCACAGACCATCGTCTATCGTCCGTCGTCCGCCGCCATTCATGAAAAACCTTCACCGTATCACCATCCTTTACCTCACGATTCCCTTCATCCTCTTCCTCTTCGGCTGGGTCAAATTATCCATCGCCATTCCCCTTGTCATGATTCTCCTTTTCGCAATCTGGCAGTTCATTAAGCAGTCTCCAGCCTCCAGTCTCAAGTCTCCAACTCCCCAACCCTTCGACAAAGCTCAGGGCAGGTCTCCAGTCCCCAATCTCCAATCTCCAATTCCCCAATCCTCCAATTCCCGAATTACTGTTTACTGCTTACTGATCACTGCTTCCTGGGTCTTCCTCTCCGGCGTCGGCGGCTACGCCTTCCAAAACTGGGATCATCACTGGCGCAACGCAGTATTACATGACCTGATCAATTACGACTGGCCTGTTTTCTATTCCACCCCCGAAAGCGGACCTGTCAAAATGCTGGTCTACTACGTGGGATATTGGCTGCCTTCTGCTTTAATTGGAAAACTCCTCGGCTGGCAAGTTGCCAACTTCTTTCTCTTCCTATGGACATGGCTCGGAGTCATTCTCGTTACTCTGCACCTCGCGTCTGCGCTGAAAACATCACCAATCAAAGCCATCCTTCTCCTCATCTTCTTCAGCGGCATGGACGCGCTCGGCACGCTCTTCCTCGCGCCAGAATACCCAACGCTTCTCCCTGCTGTGACTCATCTCGAAATTTGGTCGGGGAGTTTGCAGTATTCCTCCTTCACCACTCAACTATTCTGGGTCTTCAACCAAGCCGTCCCTGCCTGGTTGTGTATTGCCCTGATTCTGGATAACGGCGTCATTGCGAGGAGCGCTCTTGTTCTTCGCGACGAAGCAATCCCTTCATTAAGTGGGAGATTGCTTCAGGCGGACGATCACCGCCTTCGCAATGACGAAAAAATCCTTTTCTGGTCCCTCTGCTTCTTCTTCGCCCCCCTCGCCTCCATCGGACTTCTCCCATACATCCTTATCCAAACCATCAAACAAATCGATTTCAAATCCCCATTCAAAAACCTTCGTCCCAACATCCTCCTCGTTTCCGCTGGAATGATCTTTCTTCTTTCCTCTTTCTTCTTCTCCGCCAACACCGCCGCCCAATCCCGCGGATTTCAATCTCTCGCCCTCAAAGATTTCCTCACCTTCTTCCTGCTCGAAGGCGGCATTCTCTGGCTTCTACTTGCACCAGTCAAATGGCGCGACCCGCGCTGGATGGTTACAGGCTTGCTCCTCGCCATCATTCCCTTCATTCAACTCGGCAGCGGAATGGACTTCGTCATGCGCGCATCCATTGCCCCTCTTTTTTATTTGATGATGATGGTTGGAGAAGTCATCTTCCAGAACACATCCCCCCGCATTTTACGTTTCACTCTTTACGCATTACTGCTCCTCGGCTCCCTCACCCCGCTCTACGAGATCAACCGCTCCGTGTATCGAACATTTGAATCCTACGTTGTGCTTGACGGAATGATCTATTCGCAACCCGGTTCAGAACCCGTCACTCACCTGGAGCAGGGCGGCGCGCCTGAGTTGGAGCATCCACTCACTTTGAATGCAGATGAAATAAAAACGCTCCAATACATGAACGACAAACTCTCGAAGAATTTTATTGCCAATGTCAGGCAGTCGTTGTATTATCGTTATATAGCGCCTCGTTAAGTTAAGACCCTAAAGGTCTTTTCGTAAACAAATAAAGCCTGCAATAAGAAAGACCCTAGGCTTATTTAACAACTCGCGTTACGCGAAACGTCCCGAAGGTTCCCCTACATTGAGCCTGTTTTTTCCTTCAACCTTCGGGACGGTGCATAACATCAGTAATAAGGAAAATCACATGCCCGAACTTAAATCCCCCCCAAACCCGCAAGCCTTTTATGCCGAGGTCTGGGAAATCGTCCGCCAGATTCCGCGTGGAAAAATTGCCTCCTACGGGCAGATCGCAAAAATGCTCCCGCTGCCTGAAGGCGTGGACGGCGAAACCTTCCTGGAATTTGGGGCGCTTTGGGTGAGCAATGCCGTAGCCGCCAGCCCCAACGACGTCCCGTGGCAGAGAGTCGTCAACTCGAAAGGCGAGATCAGCGAGAGGGATGGTGTTGCCGCGCGCAGACAGCGTCTGCTGTTGCAAGATGAAGGCGTGCCATTCAACCCGCGCGGACGCATTGATTTGAAACACTATGGCTGGAACGGAATGCTCAAATGAGACATTTAAAATAAAGAGATTCCCATGCCTTCCTTCGCCTCTCCCCCAAATCCACAAGCCTATTATGAACAAGTCTGGAGCCTTGTCCGCCAGATACCCACGGGTAAAGTGGCCGCGTATGGGCAGATCGCCAAAATGATTCCCCCGCCAATCGGCGTGGAGATCGAAACTTATGCCGCCTTCGCTCCCCGCTGGGTAGGCGGCGCAATGGCGGCCTGCCCGGATGATGTGCCGTGGCAGAGGGTCATCAACTCACAGGGCAAGATCAGCGAAAGAGCCGGGGCGGAGAAACAGCGTCAGTTGTTGGAGCAGGAAGGGGTGGAGTTCGATGCGAAGGGTCGCATCGATTTAAAGAAATACGGCTGGAGCGGCGGGGATGATGATGAAGTCAGCCAGCCGCGTTTGTTATGAGATTGCATATTCCAACTGATTGAGTTTTGTGCTACAGTGTTGAAAAGGAGGCTGGCATGTATATCTTTCAAGTTCATCACTATATCAAACCCGATCAGATCGAAACCTACAAAGCCGCCACGTTGGAAAACGCGCGTAATACAATTTTGGAACCCGGTGTCATCCGCTTTGATATGTTTCAGGATTCTACAAACCCTGCGCATTTCAGTCTTCTTGAAGTGTATGCCGATCTCGCGGCGCGTGATGCCCATCTCGAAACCGAGCATTTTCTAAAATGGAAGGATGTGTATTTGCAAACGCAGGAGCGCAAAGGAAATGGAGATGAATTCAACGCCCTCTTCCCCGCTGAAAAGTTATGGGCGAAAAAATAGCTATTTTGTTAATTCAACGATCAATGTATCCAGAGCCAGGTCTAATGTGATCTGGCTCGTTTTGACTCCCTCGTCGATCTTCAACAAGCGATGATAAATATTTTCAAGCGACTGAATAGAAAAGCGGCCCGCCTGCCCCGTTGTTTTTTCTGCCACAAATGGATGCACACCCAAGGCTCTTGCAACATCATCTTTATTTCCACGCCCATCCAAAATTTCACGCGCTTGAATCAACAAACGGAATTGACGCACGACCATGCCCCACAACGAGAATGGGTCTTCATTTTCAAGCAGGCGGTGCAATAATTTTTGTGCGACTTTTCCATTACCCTGCGATAACGCATCGACGAAGTCAAACACGCTTTGCTGGGATGTGACGATACAAACCGCCTCCACATCCGACCCGCGAACTGGTCGGCCCCAATTGACATACGCCAACACCTTGGCAATTTCCATCCCCGCCTGACGGGTATCCACACCGGTCATTTCGGCCAGTCTGGCGGCGGCGGCGGGTTCGATCTGCCCGCTTTGATTCTTAACCTCGTTCATAATCCAGCCGGGCATGTCTCTTTGCTTGGGCAGGAAAAAGGTTTGCAGTTTTACCAGCGACGAGTTCTTCGCCGCCCATTTCACCAGCCAGTGCTTTTCGATTTCCTTCGGCTCCATCAATTCATGGATGACGAGTTTGGCGGTGTCTGGCGCGCTGCTGAGGAATTCCCCAAATTTTTTACGTGACGAAGGGTTGTTATATTTGCCAGATGGGTTGGAAAGAATGACCAGTCTCTTGGGCGCGAGGAAAGGCATGGCGTTGACCGCGTTGTTCAAGTCGTTCTCCGTCATCGTGCGCGCTTCGAGGCGGGCCGTGTTCATGCCCGCAGTGGTCGGGTCGCTGAAGTCAGACTCGAATTCCCTGATCTTGCGGTTGATGGCAAACTCGTCGTTGCCGTGGAGGAAGAAGATGTTGGGCATTGGGGAAAGGATGAAGGCAAAAGGATGAGGGATGAAAAAGAAAGAAGAAAGAGTAGAAAGTAGTGGTGGTCGAGTAGCCGCGAACGACAGTGAGCGGCATATCGAGACCACAGTTATTTCGTGATGACTCGGTGAACGCCCTTGCGGACGGGGATAATGTCCACGATTTGCAGGGTACCCAAATCCGCTTCGGTGGTGACATATTTTTGAAGCCAGGGGCCAAGCGGGCGGCTGAGTTGATAGCCGGCGATGGCGAAGAATAACGCGATGGGCACGAGCAGGAGTCGCCACAGTGTGGACTTTGTCCCTCGCAGCGGGAACCAGGCAAAGGTCGCGGAAAGAAGCGCGGTCGTCGCGAGGTTGGTGCCGCAGCCGGGGTGAATCGCCAATTCGCTTTCGCCGGACTTTAATCGCGTGTGCGCTTCGGTTGCCGCAACCCAAATATCCTGTATTTGCAGATCGCCAAGCAGGAAGAAGCCGGTCGGGTTGGAATGTCCCGCCATGTGTTGGCCGGGAAAATTACGCGAGAGCAGATGGATGGTGGCATGTTCAAGCGCGTGGTTGCGCCGGGTTTCGAGAATGAGGGGAAGGTCGAGGATCATGGGTTCATTATAACTTGCTCAGGCGGCGTCTCGCCGCCGATGACGGCGGCTTGAGCGATTATGGGTGACTCGTAAATTTTTTCAAGCAGTTCCAAAAACTCGGCAGAGGGACGCGACTTGAGAATTTCCTTGCGTTCGTCGCGGGTGAGGTGCTGCATCATCACGTATTGCACCGCGTTCTTGCGGAAGAGGCGCGAGCCGTCTTCATCGCCATAGAACTCGACACTGCGGGCGAGATGTGTGCGGATGGTTTGCTTCAGCATCTCTGGCGTGACCTGGTTGCGGTCGAGGCGTGAAAAGATCCACGGGTTGGGAATGGCGCCGCGCCCGATCATGACGGCGTCCACGTTGGTGTGCGCTTTCATGCGGTCGATATCGGCGACGGTTTTTACATCGCCGCTGCCGATGACGGGAATCTTAACCAGTGATTTGACTTCGGCAATCGCGTCCCAATCCGCGTTGCCTGTGTAGCGTTGCTCCCTCGTCCGCCCGTGGACGGCGATAAGCGAGCCGCCTTCTTCTTCCACGATGCGGGCGATGAGTTTGTAGTTTTTATTTCTATCCCATCCGAGGCGGATTTTTCCCGTGACGGGCACGCGCAGGTGTTTTACGAGTTTGCGAAACGTGCGCGCAATTTTCAGCGGAGTTGGCATCATGCCCACGCCCGCGCCGCGTTCTGCAATGGTTTTCGCAGGACAGCCCATGTTGAGGTCGATCATATCTGGATTATTTTCCTGAATTTTCAGCGCGGCTTCGAGGATGAGGTTGGGGTCGTCGCCATAAATTTGGAAGGTGATGGGGCGTTCGGGTTCGGTGAAGTACATCCGCTTGGCGGGCTGTTTGGATTTGCTGAGAATCTTTTCCACTTTGATGAATTCGGTGTAGCTCATGGCCGAACCGAGTTCGCGGCAAATCGAACGGAAAGGCCAGTCGGAGTAGCCGTCCATGGGCGCGAGGATGGTGTCGCCATAGATGGGGACTTCGCGGATGTGGAAAGCGGGGGATTGAGTTTCGTTCATAGTCATTAAGAGTATAACAAAAAATAAGACCCTAAAGGTTTTCAAAACCTTTAGGGTCTGTGTAAACTACGCAGGCTGTTTCTTCAACAACTCCAGGTAGTGTTTTCTGAATTTGGCAACCTTCGGAGCAACCACGGCCTGACAGTAAGTCTGATTTTGATTCCGCGCGAAGTATTCCTGATGATAATCCTCGGCGATGTAGAAATCCTTGACCGCTTCCACTTCCGTAACGATGGGGTTGTTCCAGATTCTTTGGGCATTCAACTCGCTGATAAGGTTTTCGGCAATTTCCTTTTGCTCAGGCGTGTGATAGTAGATACCGGAGCGATATTGTGAGCCAACGTCCGCGCCCTGGCGGTTGAGAGTGGTGGGATCGTGAACCGCGAAGAAGACATTCAGAATGTCACGAACTGAGATGATGGACGGGTCGAACTTGATCTGCGCGACTTCTGCGTGCCCGGTCATTCCCGTGCAGACATCACGATAGGATGGGCTGGCGACATGTCCGTTGGAGTAGCCTGAGTCCACGGAGAGCGCTCCTTTCATTTCATCAAAAACAGCCTCGACACACCAGAAGCATCCCCCGGCCAGTGTGATGGTTTCATGATTTGTGTTCATAATAAAGTCTCCTTCTTTATTTATTTTTTTGGATATCCGTTTTGAATAACACTAAATATTCGCCATATCCTTCTTTTTCCAATTCTTCCACTGGAATAAAGCGCAGCGATGCAGAGTTGATGCAATAACGCAGACCCGTGGGGGCGGGGCCATCGTCAAAGACGTGACCCAAATGGGAATTGGCAGATTTCGAGCGAACCTCCGTCCGCACCATAAAGAACTTTGTGTCGGTATGAGTGACGATATTTTCAGAACTTAATGGCTCTGTAAAGCTGGGCCAGCCGCAGCCTGAATCGAACTTTTCAAGGGAACTGAACAGCGGCTCTCCTGAGACAATATCGACGTAGATTCCGTCCTGTTTATGATCCCAAAATTCGTTCTTGAACGGCGGTTCCGTTCCCGCGTTTTGTGTGACTTCATATTGCTCGCGGGAAAGTCGTTGACGTAATTCTTGATCAGATGGCTTGGGGGTTATTTTCATCGCAGGTCTCCTCTTCTAAAGTAGGGGTTTCAAAGAATAGACGACACGAGAAGCGCAAAATACATTAAGAAATGATAACAGTTAAATAACCAATGTTATGCACCGTCCCGAAGGTTTAATTGGCTGAACAAGGTTTTTCAAGAAAACCTTCGGGACGTTTCGCGTAAGGTCAGCTAAACAAGAAGACCGCCTTGTCTGGCGGCCTTCTGGAGTTTCTATCTCATTCCCGAGACTGTGATCAACCCATTCGTGACGTTGATGTTCATCAGTTGCAGCCCTGGGATTTCCGAGTTTATCTTTTCTGCGAGTATCTCATTCAGCCAGGCTTCGGCTTGCGAGAGCAGGATGTTTGGGACGGTTTGCTGGCCGATCTGCATCGCCTCGAGGGTAAAGACGGGCTGGGCGTTTGAGTCAATGCTAACGGTCCCGGCAAGAAGCGCAGAGGTTGAATCCGCGCTGCCGTTGACCATTCCCCAAATTTGAATTTGTCCGCCGCGCAAATAAACCTGAACCTCACTCAACGGCAGGTCTGGGTTATTCTTCATTTCCATGGCAAGCCAGGAAGTGATCTGCTGTTCGGTAATGGTCACAGACGATAATGACCCCGGCTGGGGAATCGAATTGGCAAGTATTGCCTTTGCTTCCAAGGCTTTGACATCGGATGTCAGAATCGTGTCGCCGGGGCGTTCGGGCGCGCCCTCCATGCCGCTGTCTGAGTTTTCCACGGCAAGCAGGATCAGGGTATCTACGAGTTGCGCATATTGCGGATACTTCAGGCTGATCTCTGCGCGTGTTTCGGGCGCAATGTCGCTGTCAACGTTTTCGTAGGCTGTGGGAGTGGCTTTAATCAGGAATTTTGCAACCTTTGATTCAGGGTTGTTGCGCGCCACTACAAGTGTGGTGGTTCCAAAGACGAACAGCGCCACGATCATCACAAGAACGGCGCGCAGTCTGCTTTTATAAGGTTTTGTCGACTGGATTGGAGTTATGGTCAGTCGTCCATTGAGAGGCAGGGTTGGGCTGGTCGAGTCGATGCGGGTAAGCGCGATGTGAATCTCATTATTGTTGGGGTTGATCTTAAGCGCGCGCTTGTAACATTCGATCTTGTGTTCTTTTTCTTCCACCACTTTTGCGAGCAAAATCCATGCGGCTTCCTCATTGGGATATGCCGCAAGCAGGTCGGAGAGATATTTCTTCGCCAATTCGCGATTGCCGCGTTGGTAGTTGTAATCAGCTTGCTTGAGGAGTTCTTGTTTATTCATTTTATTCGTAGGGGCACAGCGACGCTGTGCCCCTACATGATTTCCTACAGACTCGGCTCGGCTACTACCGTGTCAGTGTGCTGTACTTTTTCCAGCACAACTTCGCCATCATCGTTGACGCTCACCTCAATGGAGTCGCCATTGATGAAGTCACCGGAGAGCATCTTGTCGGATAGCGGGTCTTCCACTTTTTGCTGAATGACGCGGCGTAACGGACGCGCGCCAAATTCAGAGTCGTAGCCTTGCTCTGCGAGCGAGGTCAATGCTTCAGATGAAGCGGTCAGCACAAGGTTATGGTCCTTGAGGCGTTCGGAGACCTTGAACAATTCCAGCGAAACGATCTTCTGGATATCTTCCTTGTTCAACGAGCGAAAGATGACCACGGAATCCATGCGGTTGATGAACTCGGGACGGAAGGCGCGCTTGAGGGATTCGTTCAACTTCTTGCGCATGTCTTCGTAGGTGAGTCTCTCCTCGTTGATTTCATCACGCTTCAAGGCAAAGCCGAGGGAAGTTTGCTTCTTAATCACATCTGCGCCGATGTTGGAGGTCATCACGATGATGGCGTTGCGGAAGTCCACTTTGCGGCCTTTCGCATCGCTCAAGTGACCTTCTTCCATGATCTGCAACAGCATGTTGTGGACTTCGGGATGAGCTTTTTCAATCTCATCGAAGACGACGATGGAGTAGGGTCTGCGGCGCAGGGCTTCGGTGAGCTGGCCTGCATCTTCGTAGCCGACATAGCCAGGAGGCGCGCCCACCAACCGGGCGGCGGTGTGGCGTTCCATGAATTCAGACATATCCAACTGCAAGGCGGCATCTTCACTGCCGAACATGAACTTGGCGAGGGTCTTGGTCAACTGGGTCTTGCCTACGCCTGTAGGTCCGAGGAACATAAACGAACCGATGGGGCGCTTGGGGTCTTTCAAGCCTGCGCGGGCGCGGCGGACAGCGCGGGAGATGGCGATGATCGCATCTTCCTGTCCGATGATTCCCTTGCGGAGTTCATCTTCCATTTTGAGCAGGCGTTGTGATTCAGCTTCCGCCAATTGCATGAGCGGCACACCCGTCCACATGGAGACGACTTCGGCAATATCTTCGGCGGAAACAACGGGGCTGTTGGCGCGGTCCCAACCCGTGCGGAGGCGTTCGATCTGCTGGCCGAGGTCCAACTCGCGCTCTTCCCATTCCTTAAGATCTTCGTTATTGCCTTCCTCCTGGGCGAGGGTGCGGTTCTGGCGCGCGGCGCGTAATTGACCAAACAAATCCTTGGCGTGTTTTGCGGCGGGGCTTTTGTACATGCGAACCCGCGACGATGATTCATCAATTAGATCAATGGCCTTATCGGGTAAAAACCGTTCGGTAACATAACGGGACGATAAATGCGCGGCGGCTTCGAGCGCTTCATCCGAGATGACCAGATGATGGTGCTCTTCGTAGGCGCTACGAATACCCTTGAGGATTTGAATGGTCTCTTCTTCGGAGGGTTCGTCCACCTGCACAGGCTGAAAGCGGCGTTCGAGCGCGGCATCCGATTCGATGTACTTGCGGTACTCGTCCAATGTGGTGGCGCCGATGACTTGAAGTTCGCCACGCGACAATGCAGGCTTGAGGATATTTGCCGCATCGACGGAAGAACCTGCGGCTCCTGCCCCGACCAGCATATGAACCTCGTCAATGAACAGAATCGCCCCTGATTGTTTTAACTCATCGATGATCCGTTTGAGTCTTTCCTCGAACTGCCCGCGATACATGGTGCCAGCGACGAGGGAACCCACATCCAATTGCAGGACGCGCTTGTTCATCAGCGGCGCAGGCACATCGCCTTCGACGATGCGTTGGGCGAGGCCTTCGACAATGGCGGTCTTGCCGACACCGGGCTCACCAATGAGCGCGGGGTTGTTCTTGGTGCGGCGCGCGAGAATTTGAATGACGCGCTCGATTTCCATCTGGCGGCCAATGACGGGGTCGAGTTTCTTTTCTTCGGCTTTTGAGGTTAAGTCAGTAGCCAGTTGATCGACGAGCGGGGTTTTGGGGTTGGCTGCTCCAGCGGCAGATTTGGCCGGTTGCGGGCCGGCAGGCGTCGGCGAGGAGGATGAAGCGGATTCATTCAGCACGCGGCGGGTCTGGCGGCGGATCTGGTCGGCTGTGACGCCGAGTCGTCGAAGCACTTCCATCGCAGTAGATTCGATGCGAACGAGGCCGAGCAAAATGTGTTCGGTCCCAATGTAGTGATGACCGAGACGGCGGGCTTCATCCACGGCATATTCGAGCACTTGTTGGGTTTCGGGGGCGAGTTCGATGCGGTTGGGGTCGAAGTTGGCGGCATTGCCCGAAACGCGCGCGACGACTTCACGCACGCGTTCGGAGGTCATGCCAAGTTCGCGCAGGACGCGCCCAGCCACGCCGCCTTCTTCATCCATTAATCCGAGCAGAAGGTGTTCGGTTCCAATATTGTTCTGGCGAGCGTGTTCGGCCTCTTGGTGGGCGAGGCTGAGAACACGCCTTGCACGCTGTGTAAATCGTTCCATACCAGCCATAGTTATCTCCTAAATATCTGGCGTGATTGTACCAAAAACAGGGGTGGCCGGTTGTTGGAAAAAGGTTAGAGTTTCCCTACGGGTTCTTTTAGCGTTTAGCGTTTAGCGGTTGGCTGTTAGCTAAAAGCTAAAAGCTAAAAGCTAAAAGCTAAAAGCTAAAAGCTAAAAGCTAAAAGCTAA
>CAKKRM010000185.1:0-5763 GCA_919902735.1 Anaerolineales bacterium
AAATTGCGCTTTCTTACGAGTAGGAATGCGCAATTTGTGACCGCGGGCATTATACGATTCTTTCAACTTTCAACCTGAAACTTACTTCCCATGCAGAGCCTCGACAGGTTCCATGCGGGAAGCAAGCCGCGCCGGGTAGAGTGAAGCGAGCAGGGTGATAATGAAGGAAGTGATGATCAGGTTGATGGCGGCGTCCAGGGTCAGGTAGGGATAGATGCGGTCTTGCAGGAGCATGTCGCCGCTGATGCCGAGGTCTCCAAAGTAGATGCCGACTTTACCGAAGTAGGCAGAGAGCGCCCAACCAGACAACGCCCCGAATGTGATTCCGCCCAAAGCCAGCAAACTGGCTTCGGCAAGAAACAGGCTAATGATCTGGCGGCCTTTCATGCCGATGGAGGTCAGGATGCCAATCTCGCGCGTGCGCTCGAAGACAGACATAAGCAGGGTGTTGACGATCACCGTAGCCGTCACACCCAGCACGATCAGGTTGATGAAGGAAAGGTAGGCGTTCGAGAAATCGTTGACCAGCACGAGCAGTTCATTCATTTCAGTCCAGGTCTTGATCTGATAGCCTTCGCCCTGAATCGCGGCGGCAACCGCATCCGCTTGTTCGCGGTCATGCAACAGGATGAAAATCGTGCTGGCATGATTCTCCGCGCCTGAAAATGCCTGCGCTTTCGCGAGCGGCAGGAATACGATGCCGCTGTCGTAGGCGCTCGTGCCGGTGGTGAAGATGCCGCGCACCGTGAACTGCTGTTCATCCACATTGCCTTCGGATGTGTTTACCAGCAGGGTGAGTTGGTCGCCAACTTTCAACCCCAGGCTCTCTGCCAGCGGTAATCCGATCACGATGCCTTCGCGGTCATCGGCGGTTACGAACTCACCAGAGACCATATTTTTATAGGGAGCATTCGCTTCTGAATCGGGAACGACCCCCATGATCTGCACACCGACGGATTCATCCTGAGCCGAGACGATTCCGCTTGCGAACAGGCGCGGGGTCGCCGCCTGCACTTGATCCAACGCTTCGATCTGCGCTGCAACCTGCTCGGGGTTCTCGATCAGATACTCCCAGGCGACGCTGAGTTTGTCGGGATCATAATCTGCATCCTGCACCTGGATATGTCCGCTGTTGAGGCGCAGGGTGGTTTCGAGGGAACTACGCATTTCGCCCTGAAAAAAGGCAGCCACGAACATCAGCAGAGCAGTGCCCATGGCCAGAGCCAGCCCCGAAAGGAAAGAGCGGCGGCGGTGCCTGCCCAGGTTGCGATACGCCATTTTGAAGTAATTTATCATAAGTTTTTCTCCTAAACCTGACAGGTCTTTTGCTCAGGTTGCTGTCCCCGGCGACTGCCGCCGAGGACGGCGGCTTGGAGCAGGTTAAACGTAATGCAATGCCTCCGCCGGCTCACGCCGCGAGGCTTCAATCGCCGGGTAAAGCGCGGCAAGCGCGGCAATGACGGCAACCGTGAGCGAGTGTTGAAGCACTTTCATCGGCACGATCTGCGAATAGATGCGTCCGCTGATCAGGGCAGTGTATTCGGTCATATCAGCGAACGCGCTGTAATCCAGTCCGTAATAACCGAGCGCTCCATTGACAATTGTCCCTAAAATCGCGCCGATGACCGCGCCCATCACACCAATTAGAATCCCTTCGAGAAGGAAGATTAACGTGATCTGGCGCGGTTTCAAACCAAGCGCGCCGATAACGCCAATCTCGCGCGTGCGCTCGAAGACCGCCATCATCAACAGATTGAGGATGCCAATGGCGGCAATGCCCAGCATGAATACGCCGAACACACTCATCACGGATGTTTTCATTTCCAATACCTGTTTCAGGTCTGGGATGCTGGTTTCCCAACTTTCCACTTCGTAGCCTGGCGCCGATTTGTTGATGGCATTCATCACCCCGGTTTCCTGCCCGATCTGTTTCAGGGAAATAACCACTTCGGTCACCTGCCCATCCAGGCCAAACAGTTGCTGGGCTTCAACAAGAGACATATAAATCGTGGTCTTCTCCACTGATGGCACACCCACATCGTAAATGCCGACAATCGTCATCGTGCGCTGGCGGGTCTGCTCATGCGTGGAACTGCCAACCATCATGAGGCGGTCGCCAACTTCCAATTCCATGGCCACAGCCAACCCCTGCCCGATGACAATCAGATCGCCATCGTCCACGTTCAGGTAACGTCCCTTTGAAATATTATCCGCCACCGGGCTAATCAGGGATTCCTTGTTCGTTTCAACGCCAATGATCGAGACTGCAAAAGCGCCTTCACGGTTGGTTACCAATCCACCGGTGACGATGCGCTTCGCCGCGGTCACCACATTCGGTTGCGCCTCAGCCGCCTGAACGACGGCATCCGGGTTCTCCATCGGCAACAATGGTTTGCGTCCCGCCTTCTCGCTGTAGCCGGGCGCGTGGGCTTGAATATTGCCGCCCAAGAGCTGGATGGCATTGCCGTAAATAGCCTGCTCGAAGCCTGCAATCAGTCCATCGTAAAGCACCAGCAGAGACATCGTGACCCCCATGCCAACGGCGATCAAAAACGTCCTGCGGCGTTGACGCCAAACGTTCCGCCATGCGAGGCGCAGATAAAGTGTCATAGGATATTCTCCTTCAAAATAAATTATACGACTTTCCCGATTAACGAGATACTGAATTATGAATGACTTTCATCCCCTTAAACGAAAACGCCTCCCTCCCCGCCGACAGTTGATTCTGTTTCCCCTACGAGGACGATGTCGATGAGCATCTTCCCAGCCTCATACCCGCCCGACGATACCCTGACGGGCACACGTAAATTGTCGGGCTGCTATAACAAACCCCGCTAAAGCAGACTTCACTCGCTTCTCACCTTCCCCAAAACCAACTTCACCAACAACCCCGCCCTCCAAAACGCGACCGCCGCCATGCCGTGTGCAAGGACAGCAAACAGCGGCGGGGTTTCATTTGAGTAATACATCCAGCATTCGCGGGTTGTTCCCCACAGCTCAAGGAAGTAGCCCAGCCCCGCGCCGGCGATGAACGTCAGCAAGGCGAAGCGATGGTCTGTTGGTGTAATGATTAACAGAACACACAACGCCAGCGAGAGCCATGTATAGGACTTGTCGAATGTTGGGGAAACGAAGACCAGCATGAGGGTTAAGAAAGAAGCGAAGGTGATCCAGTAGAGGGCAGTGATTAGAGACTGGAGACTTGCCATGAGCGTCGTCGATGGGCTGGTTGTCTTGCGTGCAATAATCCAATTCAAAGCCCTTGTAATTCGATCTATGGATAAACTCGCAATCGGCCAGGCGGGGATGATCCACAAGGGCGGGCGTTCGGCGGTGTAGTAATGCCAGAGATTTGTCTGCGTGCCCCAGGATTCGATTGCCAGCCCGCCGCAGATACCCACGCAGACGATCAGCACATCCGTTTTGAGATTCGCGCGCGCCACGATGGTGATGGACATGAAGAGAAAAACGCCGAGCAGCAGCCAATCCATGTACAACCACCACGCGCCGTTCCAATCGACATAGGCGAGATATTCTTCGGCCAGCGGCCACCAGATATATAGAATGAGAAAAATAGTGATGAAAAACCCGCCGAGCAAAATGGATGAGTCGCGAGTCCAGAAGTGTTGTTTTTGATTTTCCATGCGGCGGATTATATTGCATGGCCGGCAAAAGAAGGCGGCTCTTTCATGTTATTTATATTTTCAACCCAACACAGGGGTAACGAGTTATAATTAATTCATTGATTATCAACTGTAATCAAACCATTCATTCCGAACCAACGAAAGGAAATACCTATCATGGGCTTCTTCAATACAATTCTCGAAAAACTTGGACTCAAAAAGGAAAAATCTGCCGAAGCATCTGCTGCTGCGCCCGCCGCGCCTGCTGAAAAGAAGGCGACTGTTGCACCCGCCGCCACTGCAAAGCCGCACGCCGCCGTCATGGACAAGGGTGAAAAGGATGAACCAATGGCCGCCGCCCCGAAAGCAATTTCAGAGGTGGATGTGGTCAGCCAGTTGGAGAAGCTTGCCGCAGGGAAGGAACTCAACTGGAAAGTCTCCATCGTGGATTTGCTCAAACTGCTTGACATTGACAGCAGCCGCGAAGCCCGCACTGAACTGGCCAAGGAACTCAACTGCCCCGCAGATATGATGAGCGACTCTGCGCGCATGAACACCTGGCTTCACAAGGAAGTTTTGAGGAAGGTCGCTGCCAATGGCGGCAATATTCCGAAGGAACTGTTGGACTAAAAAATCAGCAACACATCAAACAGCGCGGACGAATGTCCGCGCTGTTTTGTTTATATCAAACGTAGCCTAGGCAAAGGAAATTACCCGTCATTCACGGCGCATACTTGATAATCAATATCGGTCGGAACGCCTCGCCCGCATTTCCGCTGTAGAACTTGATGAAATCCGCGACCGCATCGTTATCATCATCCAGGCTAAATCTCAAGCGGAATTGAGTTGTGCCTGTGCGGTTGATCTGGGGATAGGCTGTGGCATTCAGGGTGGCGGTATACCAATTGTTGATCGGGGTCGCCCCAAAAATCCCAACCAAATTAGCGCCGAAAGCTTGAAAATCGCTGTTGGCAAGGTTAAGGCCCGTGCCAAAGAAAGGTTTGCGGATGTCCACTCGCAAGCCGTTGTGCGTAGTGAACGGGTTTGTTCCAGTAGTTCCTTGCCGCCTGATTTTCAAAACAACAGATTTGATTTTAGCGTTAGAGAGGCCGTCGGGTAAAACTGCTGTATTGAAGGATAATATTGCCCTATATTGACGTTTTGCCGCATCATCTCCTAGCCGGAATATGGTTGCTGTGCTATTCATCGAACCGCCCACATTGCTGTTTTCGGCTGATTCAAGCGTCCATCCATCATAGGCGCCAATCGATTGAAGCATCCAGCCATGGTATGCGCTTGTAGTGATGTGAAAGATGGCAATCGTGTAGTTACCAGCGCCGGTTCCATAAGAATCAAATGCGAGTATCTTGTAAACGCCGTTCGCAGGCAGGGTGCAACTGGCAATCTCGGCTGTGTCCGGGCTGTTATTTTCGCAAAGCTTGACGCCGTCTGGACTGTAGACCCTCACCTCTGACCAAAACGAAGTAACACTGTTGCTCATTCTGACCCAAACTTTGTCACCCGCGCTGGCGGTGAAGGTATAGGCATCCATCTCTGCCATGCTAATAATGGCTGCTGAGATGGTCTGGCCGAAAGCAATCGGTTGCGAATTGCCCGGGTTGTTGAGCCGCTGGAGATGGACTGCGTAATCTCCGTTGCCAGTTCCATAAGAATCATATGCAAGGACAGCATAAGAGCCAGTGGAAGGCAGGGTACAACTGGCAATCTCAGTCATGTTCGGGCCGTTGTTTTCGCAAAGCTTGATGCCGTCCGGGCCATAGACTCTGACTTCCGACCAAAGAGCCGTGATGTTATTGCTCATCCTCACCAGAACCTTGTCCCCTGCACTGGCGGTAAAAGTGTAAGCGTCCATCTCGGCCATGCTAATAATGGACGCTGAGATGGTCTGGCCGAAAGCAATCGGTTGCGAGTTGCCCAGGTTATTGAGCCGCTGGAGATGGACTGCGTAATCGCCATTGCCAGTTCCATAAGAATCATATGCAAGGACAGCATAAGAGCCAGTGGAAGGCAGGGTACAACTGGCAATCTCAGTCATGTTCGGGCCGTTGTTTTCGCAAAGCTTGATGCCGTCCGGGCCATAGACTCTGACTTCCGACCAAAGAGCCGTGATGTTATTGCT
>CAKKRM010000185.1:5863-27634 GCA_919902735.1 Anaerolineales bacterium
ATTGAGCCGCTGGAGATGGACTGCGTAATCGCCATTGCCAGTTCCATAAGAATCAGATGCCAGGATCGTGTAAGCGCCAGTGGAAGGCAGGGTGCAACTGGCGATCTCGGTCATATTCGGGCCGTTGTTTTCGCAAAGCTTGGTGCCGTCCGGGCCATAGACTCTGACTTCCGACCAAAGAGCCGTGATGTTATTGCTCATCCTCACCAGAACCTTGTCCCCTGCACTGGCGGTAAAAGTGTAAGCGTCCATCTCGGCCATGCTAATAATGGACGCTGATATGGTCTGACCAAAAGCAATCGGTTGCGAGTTGCCCGGGTTGTTGAGCCGCTGGAGGTGGACTGCGTAATCGCCATTGCCAGTGCCATAAGAATCATATGCCAGGATCGTGTAAGAGCCAGTGGAAGGCAGGGTGCAACTGGCGATCTCGGTCATGTTCGGGCCGTTGTTTTCGCAAAGCTTGGTGCCGTCCGGGCCATAGACTCTGACTTCCGACCAAAGAGCCGTGATGTTATTGCTCATCCTCACCAGAACCTTGTCCCCTGCACTGGCGGTAAAAGTGTAAGCGTCCATCTCGGCCATGCTAATAATGGACGCTGATATGGTCTGACCAAAAGCAATCGGTTGCGAGTTGCCCGGGTTGTTGAGCCGCTGGAGGTGGACTGCGTAATCGCCATTGCCAGTACCATAAGAATCAGAAGCAAGAATATTGTAAGCGCCAGTGGAAGGCAGAGTGCAACTGGCGATCTCGGCTGTCGTGGGACCATTCGCCAAACAGAGGGTTCCTTCAATTTCAATGTCAGACCACAAACTTGTCACACTATTGCTCATCCTGACCAGAACCTTATCGCCCGCTGTCCCACTAAACGTAAAACAATCAACCTCGCCAGCCCCAGAAATGGTACCAGTCAGAGTATCTCCAAATGAAATCGAGATACAGCCGTCGGCTTGGGGTGCGCCGACTTCCTCTGGCATTGGGGTATCTATAGCAACTGGAGGTTCAGTGGCGGGAGGAATTTCAGTCAACGAAGGAGTTGGCGTAATTTCGAGCGTGGGCGTCTCGGATGGCACATCTGTAACTTCCCCTTGCGCCTGTGCTCGCGGCGTACGGAACAGACCTGAACCCCAAAATAATAAACCAATAATGACCAGAATAGAAAAGATTTTGTTTCGGCATATTGCGTTCATAAAGTCACCTCCTTTACAAAGTTTCACAATATCAGTATAGGACTGCTCCATTGCAGATTCAATAGCCAAAATTCCATTAGCAAATGGGTATGGCGCAAAACCGTCGGGATTTTTAAACGCAAAGACGCAAAAGACGCCAAGAATCTAATGCTTTGCGCCTCTGCGTCTTTGCGTTAAACACTTGACGAAATTCTACCGCCACTTTTGCGCTACACTTTTAACGAATTGACTTTTCTCCCTTCCTCGTCTAAACTTCATCCATGCTCTCCCGTGTATATTCCTGTGCCGTGGTGGGACTTGAAGGCGTAATCGTCGAAGTGGAAGTAGATTACACAAATGGCCTGCCTGGCGTAACGATGAACTGCCCAATAAACCTTTCTCCAATTCAGGGATATTGAACCAACCATCTAAGTCTACTTCTCCATCTGGATGGAGAAGTACTTTTATGTGCATTAGATTTAATATCTCACGCTTTCGTTCCAGTGTAAGATCTTCCACAGGAAGTAACCCTTCAGCAATTTGTGCAGCAAATTGCTTCAGCATTTCCAATTCAGCTGGCTGTGGTATTGTGGCTAGTTCTTGACGTAAATTTATCAAGTTTTCCTCAATTGAATTTCCTTCTTCGTCCATACGCGATTTCTGATCCAAGTATTCGATTTTAGGCATTTGTATATCTGGATCAAGATATGCGTTGCTAAGGTTTTGTCGTCTATGCTTAATTTTTAACAAAGCACGTTCCAATGTCTCAACCTGTGCGATTTTCCTGGCCATGTTCAATTCTTGTTGTTCGATTGATTGTTCATAACCCTCTTCAAGAGCCGCAGGGTTTAACAGTATACTGAGGACCTTATCCCAAACTACTGTATCGAGGACACGGACAGCAATTTGCTTGTTCATACAATGCCCAGATGCCATGCGATGTCTATAGCATCTCATTACGCTTGGCTTCGGCGATTGCCTCTTATGAACAGATGTTTGTGCTGAATAGGAATGTTTACATTCTGAGCAACGTACCAAACCATTTAATAAGTATTTATGCTTCGGGCGCTTTCTAAAATATTTCTGATTCTCTTTTCTTCGCAAACGTGCTTTTTCAAATGTTGCCGTATCAATTAATGGAGTCACCTCAATTCGAATCCATTCTTTACGATCTTTAATAACATCCCTCTTGCCAATGCGTTTCGTCCTATTAAAAAAGCAATATCCAGCATAAATGGTGTTGTCAAGAATATGGTTAATGCTTGATTTTGCCCAAGCCTGGCCGCCTTTCTTAGGTACGCTGCCATCTCCATTTAGAATGTCAATTATTTCCCGAATAGAATAATGTTCATCGGTATACAACCGATAAATTCTTTGCACGACTTCAGCCTGCTCCGGAATCACATCCAACCCTCCCATAGCATCCAAATCAACAGTGTAGCCATAGGGCGGCATCCCAGCCACCCATTTGCCACTCTGTGCCTTGCGGTGTTTGCCGCGCAAACTACGCTCAACACGTTTCGTGTTTTCCCATTTGGCAAAAGTTGCATCCAAATCCTTACGAACTTCGCCTTCGGGACTTTCATCATATCCCCCAAGTACATATTCAACCCGCGCTCCACGCTTGTTGAATTCACGCTCAAGTGTCTGCCGAATATAAGGATCTCTGGCCAAGCGATCCAAGGCATGGACGATGATGACATCAAATCCATATGCCTCAAGAAATGAAATCGTTGCATCCAAACTCGGACGAGATAATTCTCGGGAAGTGAAATCGTCCACATAGGCAGGGATGGCGAGTGGATAATCAGGAGGAACATCCCTGCCATTTTGTGGATTGACAAATTGATTTCCCAGCAATGTATATTTTTTACTGGTGGCGTAATTTACACACTCAGCAATCTGAGATGGAATGGAAAAGTTATCGCGTTGCACATCGGTGGATACACGGGCATAAATCACTGCGCGTTTGCTCATAGCTATAATCCTTATGAATATTTTTTATTGAACCAGCCGTCCGGCCCGGCTGGTGATTGTTGGTTAATTTCGAACGGGAGATCGAAGAAAATCCTGTATTTCCTGAAACAGATCCTTTCCCAAAACCTGTACCTGTTCAGAAGTTCCTAAGCCAATCCCATTGAGCAAGTCGGCAAGCAGCATGCCCATGTTGCCTTCGACTTCGACCAAACTTTTGCCGTCAGCGGCATCCTGCCATTCCTGGCGTATACGTGATAATGTGGTGACAAGTTGAAAATGAGGTGTTACGGGGTTTTGAAGCATGGATATCTCCTTTGTTAGTTGGGCAACTCGTTTTCGTATCCGGATGGAAAACAAATTGCCCTGATGGAATCCCACCAGGGCGTTTCAAAGGGGCTGTATAATAAAAACCAGCTCTTCCCTCCGCTCAGTTCGGTGGGTTGGGTAAGGGTCGTAGTGGTGCTCGAACACCAATGCGACCCGTTTTTCTGGCTCTTAATTTCATTGCCAGCAATGAAATTATACACAGGAACTATGAATGATGCAACCCACTATTCAAGCTGTTTTTATTCCACGTTGTTTTGGAGTTTGGGTTTGCGACCGCGCTTCTGACCTTGTTGTTCCTTGGATTTCAGAAATGCCAACAGAGATGTTCGACTGACTTGCCAGGATTGACCCCATTTGCGACCTGTGATTTTTTTGGCGCGTATCAACTTTCGAATGTAATCCAATTCATATCCGCTGATGCGAACTGCTTCATAGGTAGTCAGCCAATCTTCCATTTTGCGCGAGTCTCCATGTGGAATTATACGTCTCTCTATAGAGGGTGTCGACTGGTGTTTTTGCTTTGGTAAGGTTCCAGTCGAATTTATAGCATCCACGAGTACGGATACTCTACGGATTGGTCTCCGAATATTTCCTAACAAAAATGTTTGTTCTCTAAGGTTTTTAACCCCAATAATGAGTTAAATCTTATCAAAATAGTACCAAATGTCATTTGCATTATCCTGAATAATTATCTAAAATATTGCGCCCTAATTTTAATTTGAGGTCTAACATTCATGAACCACATTAAAAGGCTGTGGGGTCATTATCTCGCTTTGATGATTCTCATAACCATTCTGGCCTTTCCAATTTATTTGATTTATCGTTTCTTCCTGAATTCTTTTGGAAATGAAGCCGGCCTGTTCTCACTTACCATCACAGTCATGGTAGTAGCGGTATTCGGAGTCCGTGGAGCCGTTCATACACATATGATTATTCGGAATTTACGGAGGGGGATCAATGATTCGAATGGGTCGATACCACCAGCGAAAACGACTTCCCCTTTAGTCCTCAAAATATTTAAAATAGAACAGCGTCATTCACAAAGCTTGTTGTCTGAGGCAAGTAAAAGTTCTGAACAGAACTGCCCAGCTCCCCATCCGTTCCTGTCTTTCCCCAAAAAACGTCGCGGAAAACAACCACGCTTTCCAGAAGAAAAAATCCGCAAAGCCGTGTTGAGGTGGGAAAGCCGTGACCCGTCTTTTTCGGTAAGAACCCTGGAAGAGTTTCTCGCGCAGGAATTCGGCAGTAGCCCGGACGGAATCCTGCTGATGGCAACGACAACCTTTTATGACTGGCGCCGTCGTATTCTCAAGGAACTTGAAGCACATGAGAAAAAACCTTAACCACAGTACACATTTTTTAGAGTTAAGTGTCGGAGCAAACAAAATCCATTGAAGCAGATGAAAGAATAAATTCGTAGAAATATCCGTAGTCTAAACCGTAGAGAACCCGTACTGCCAGATGCTACTAATGAGCCGCCGATAAAGCGGCTCATTTTATTTCAGGCATCTGAAGGAGAACTATGGCTAAGATTATTGTTTATCTGGGGGAACAGGAGCGCAATGCGCTTCAGCAACTTGCACAACGTGAAATGCGACTACCGCGTGCCCAGGTTGCGCTCATCATTCGCCAGGAACTGGTACGGCAGGGAATGCTCCCGGACGAAACCAAAACACAGGAAGCTCCATTTACTCAAGAACTGGAAACTGGGGGGCCATCATGACAACCATGCTGCCATCCAACCCTCCTACATTCACATTAGAACAACGCCGCATGCTTGGGCAGGTATACAACCTGATCCTCAGCTGGCGCAAAGAAAAAATGAATCTCAAACCAACTTCATCCGAAGCAACGGAAAGTCAAACTGAAGAAACTGTACGACCTGATTCTTCCCAGGGCGGAGGTTCTGATGATTAACGCACTTGGCGCAGTTGTTTCCGGTCTTATGCTGGTATTGGCCTCCATGTTCGCTGGCGGGATCATCTATGTTGTGGTCAAGGATGCCATCAAGCGAAATATTGATCGACAGGATTGAGAGGGATATTGCCATGACCACCAAAATCATTTGTATTGCCAATCAAAAAGGCGGCGTTGGTAAAACCACCACTGCAGTCTCTCTGGCGCATGGATTGTCACTGCGCGGAAAACATGTGCTCTTAATTGATCTCGATCCGCAAGGCCAGTCCGCCACGGCCCTTGGCCGCAGTCCCGAACCCGGTGTTTTCTATCTGCTCACAATGGGGGCGACCCCGCAAGAGACAGCCTTCCTGAAATCGTGGGTGCGATTTTCGGGACGGGAAGGATTGTATTTATTCCCCGGCGACCAGCAAACGATGGCCGCACAAACCGTGCTGAATGCACAGGACCAACCCATCTCTGCCATTCGTAATTCTGTCAGCCGCTTTTTCAGGGATGGTCTGCACTACATCATCTTCGACACCGCGCCGAGTGTAGGTGGTATTCAGGAACGAGCTGTGTGGGCTTCCGATCTGGTGATCGTTCCCACCGCGACCGAGTTCCTGTCGGCAGATGGCGTCTCAAAAGTTTTGCTCATGATGAGCATCCTACAGGAAAAGAAAAACTGGCGAGGCAACTTGTTGGGAATCCTGCCTACTTTTTACGATGAACAAACCCGCGAGAGCAAAGCCACGATGGATGCCCTGCGCGAGCGATTTGACGCCAGTGTTCTAACTCCCATCCATCGCGCCACACTATTGCGCGAATGCGCTGCACAAGGCCAGACCATTTTTGAGATCGATCCGCTCTGCCGCGCTGCCAAGGAATACCAGGCGCTGACGCAGCTGGTGATGAAGTACTAGGAGGTCAGCATGTCGAAAAGACGCAACCCCTTTGAAACTTCCGAACCAGCTCCAACTGTAGTATCCACACCCAGCATCTATGACTCACTGCGCGTCGCTTCGCCACGCAAGCGCAACCGCCAGTGGGAAAAGGGACATCAGAATCAAAAAGTAGTCTATCGCGGCGTGGATCCGAAACTGGCGCTACAAGTCAAGACCATTGCCGGCGATCTGCTTGTGCCATCAGGAGAAGTCGCGCGCGCAGCGATTGAATTTGCCTTACGTGCTTATGAACAGGGTGATCTTGATCTTCATCCGCGCCTCAACCCGTATCGAATGCGCATGACATTATTTCCAACTTCCGATTCAGCGCGTTCGTATGACAGACCCATGAAATCCGCCAAACGAAAACAACCCGAGTCTTTATGGCGCGTGATCACAACCTGGCGCGGCTTTCCACACGAACTTAAAAAAGAACTTGCGACTCTTGCATCTGATGATGGATTGAATGTCCCGATTGGGGAATTGATCACAGCCTTACTGCGCTTTGGCTTGAAGGCCTATGACTCTGGTCTGTTAAATCTCGAACCGGTTCAAAAAGCCGGGGCCTTCACATTGGCACAGGATGGCACAAAATGAAATTCGCGCAAAACATGAATGCCATCCAAAAGAATGAATTCAACGCAGGCGGCATTGTCCACGTGCCGCCTGCGTTATGTCTACCTCCCGCCCGCGCTTCCGCCCACGTTCCCGCCTACGTTGAACGCACAGGAAGGGCCGTAACGAAAAAAATGGGTGATATGGGGACTGCGAGACCTGTGGCAGTAGATAGCCCAATATTGTTTTTGGAGTTGACACTATGAATCCCACACAAGCCTGGGGATCTGTGCTGAGTCAACTCCAGATGGAAATGCCACGCGCATCCTTCGATACCTGGGTTCGCGATACAGAAGTATTGTCACTTGATAATGGCGTCATGATCATCGCGACTCGTAATGCATATGCGTGCGACTGGTTGGAGTCGCGTCTGGCAAGCACCGTACAGAGATTGTTGGTCGGCATTTTGAATCAATCTGTGTCGGTTCAATTTGTGGTGCGAGATTCTCCAAATGACGAGCTGGAACCTGACAGTAATGAAGAAGACGAACAGGATGTTGCGATTGAAGCAGTGCAATGGCTGGACTACGACAAGATCGTACAACCACATAAACAAGTTGTCGTGAAAGGGTATCTGCGCCGGCTGGGAATGGAGATCGGTCCAAAAGCGATCTGGCTATATATCGGCTTTCACCAGGCAGCCTGGAGAGTGCAGGGCGTGCACACAGAATCAGGCAAGGCGTTGCATAGCCATGTAATCCAGCGTTTCAGCGCCTTGAGTAACGGAGCCTTCTGGCGCTTGCTTAAGCATGCAACGATTCAACAAGATCTTGCGGGATTGATCCAGCGCGTTGACCCTCTGGATCTTCGCCGCTTTCGAAGAGGCCGGGATGGCAGACCGCATCGCGTTCCGATCCGTTATCAGGTCTTTATGACTCCAAGGTTGACCCGCGCAGATGGCGCGGCGGTTTATACACAATTGAAGGCTTTGCTGGATAAAGGAGCATCCATGCTGAAAGCCTTGCAAGACTTGCTGCTTGTGGAGAATGTTATGGAGTTGCTCATTCCCAACGAGCCAGTGAAAAATAAATTCGTTATGAACACTGTGATGGAGATGGCGCGGATGGAAACAGGAGGTCCATTGCCCCCTGATGTGGATCACCTGGCACAGGAACTGCATCGCAGGATCATTAACTCATTGGGCGATATTCACATCACACATTATTTCATTACACAGGTGATCCATGAATTCAACCTGACACCCGCCCAGGCCTGGCTGGTGACGGTCTCACGTGACATGGCTTATCTCAACTCACGCACCGGCGAACGGCGCGAAGTTGTAACTTTCAAGGAAGGTTATCAAGAGATGGCAGCCTTGATCGCTTCGAGCCGTTATAAAACCGTGCAAGCCTGGTTCAACCCGCACTGGGACACACAAAAGCGCGGGGGTGACATCACCCGCTTTCTTGTCGAACTGGAAACTCCTGAATTAAATACCTATCTTGATCTGCGCGTGGATAGCATGCCACGTTCCTTTCGCGTGCTATTGGATGAACCCCTGGACGCAAATGGGAGCAATACGGCGGACGCGAATGGGAGTATTAGGCTGGACGCAGATGGGAGTCATAGCCAGACGCAAGTGGAAGTATTAGCAGGCGCAAATGGGAGCAATATGGTGGACGCAAATGGGAGTGTTTTAAGCTCTTTTAAACACCGATTAAACACAAATAAAAATAACACTTCCACCACCCAAAACGACGACAAAGCGGCGGGGGCGGCGCCGAATTTTTGGGAACTTGAAACCCTGCTTCAACAGAATGACGTGCATCCCAAAGTCCAACGGGAACTGCTGGAAGTCCAGGCTTCCGTACACGCCTTCGTTTCCTGGGTGCTGTATGTTGCCAGTCCACAAAGCGGAAATCTTTCCGATCCACTCGGTTATGCAATCAGTCGATTGCGTGAACATGCCCTGCGCGAAGCGCGCGGAGTCTTCCGAAAATTGGCTGACCTGCCGCCTGCGGAACTTTTGATGTTGATTGATACAACTCCATCAAAACCATACGAAATCCCCACTCATATAAATCATCCGCTTGCACATGCCTGGAAGAAGGCAATGGGCTCCAACAATCCCATCCTGCCAGTTGTGCGAGACATCCTCTTTGGTGAAGGAGCCAATGAATAACATGCAACTGCATTTTTTAGTTACATCCGAACAACGCGCAATGGGCGCAATATTTTTCGACAACATGAATGAAAACATTCTGGCCTTTGTATATCCCACAGATGCCGCGCGCACCTTCCACACTTTTTTCTGTTCACCACTACGCATCATTGCCTTGAGTGCCGACGGAGAGGTACTCTTTGATCAGATCGTTCCGCCCTGGAAATTTGTGAAGCTGCCTGAATGTCGGTATGTGATTGAGACCGGTCCCAAGGTGGATTATCGCCCTTTTGTAAATACCATCATCTCCATTTCACCGGACCTGCCTCAGAGCGGCGCGATGGATGCCAGCATTCGCATGGATAGTCTGTTGTTCGCCCTGCTCGCGGAAGCAGTGGCCGACATCCGCCGCATCCGTGAGGCGCATCAGGGTGAAGTTAAATCTGAAATCCAGCGCAGGAAATTCGAAGCCTGGGAACGCGGGCAGATCGTAAGTTCAGCCGGTTTTCTGCTGGACTTCTCACGCGCTTGGAACCTGCCTGATGGTGCGGTGAAACTATCTTATTCCGTGTTGCGAGTTGAGGAACCTTATCTCGACCAATTGGTGGCAGCATCTGTTGCAGGCATTCCCTGGCGACATGAATTCCCCAACGATTGCATGCGCTGTGGCAAGCCCGGTTCGTGGCGTCCGATTTTGAATCCTCCCCCGGATGCATCAGTGGAAATTGCATGGCGTTACCAGCGACCGGAAAACGCCATTCCGATCTGCCATCATTGCACAGAGACTCTCGATCTTCTGAGAAGCGAGGCATTGCAGCTTGACCTGGTTTGGGGGTTATGGGGTCCGCGCTTTGAAGCCTTCTGGCAATGGCATCGGGCCATGAAAAATAATCACCTGCCGAATTGGGATCAATATGCCTTTCCACTGTGGCCGCCTGAATTTGGCGGAACGACATGGGAATCCGGCAGCGGTGCTTTGAAACATGCCGAACCGCGTCCACCGCATGAGGTCACACGCAACGAACAACACATGACAGCTTTACGGCGGGCCTTGTTCAGCAAACGCTTTCGTGGACGACAGCCAGGCGAAACCCCTCTGCAAAAATTATTAGACTTCCGCCTCGATATTACCCAAGGAGAATCCCTATGACTTTTTTCGCTTTCCTCGGCGCGCTCAGTTTGAGCGTGCTGGCTTTTGAACTGATGTCCGTCTTTCAAACTGCATTCAGCACGTTTGGTGGCAATCGCCTGATGAATTTTCAGGCAACCAACCCAATCAAGCGACGCTCCACCTGGGAAGCCTTGCTGGTTGCCATATTGCCCGGTCGCTTTGATCCAGATCAGGCAAAGAACATGGCGGATGTGGTCAGCCTCCTGCGGCGCGCCGGCTATCCATATGATACGCCCGGTGAATTCTATGCCGTGGCCATTCGTGACTTTTCGATCTTCCTTGCAGTCGGAGGATTATTGGCTGGTGCTGTGGCAGCCATGAACATCATCGCAGCTGCACCTGTCATCGCGCTGATTTTTATCTTCCTCGGTTTGCGCCGTCCGTATGTGCGCTTGAAGAATCTGGCAAAGAAACGCGCTGAGTCATTGCGCAATAACATGCTGATCGGGCTGTCCGTGTTGAGTGCGTTGTTATCTTCGGGTGTCGGTGTGCAGGAAGCACTGCGGCGTGCATCTACTGTCGGTGGACCATTCTGCAACCTGTTGGGTTTGCTGGTGGCGCGCATGGAGGTTGAGGATTTTACGAAAGCCGTTGAAGTGACACGCGCTCACCTTCCAGACCCTGCTGACGTGGAAGCCAATCTATTCCTGCGCGACATCTATGATTTCTTCGCCAACAATCGTCCGGTCTTGTCTAGTATGCAAGGGCTGCAAGAGTCGGTTCATCGTTCCGTGGTGGAAACAACGGAAGCCCGCGCTGCATTGGTGCGTCAGCGGGCCGGCTTGTTCGGTGTAATGGCCGTGCTCGGATTGGTGCTGGCGATCATTGCTCCATTCATGGGCGCGGGATTGATGTAGAAAAATGCTTTGATCATCTGTCGAGCAATTCTCCGTGACGTTCATCAAAAGCCAGAATGGATCTTCATACATTGAACCCTAAGAACATCAGATACCCAAATCAACAAAAGTTTTCTGTGCGACAAATTATTTTTTGGGGTGTCACGTTGGCGCTGGCTGTCAGCTTTTTTTTCTTTGTGCGTCACCTGACAGCCTGCTGGCAATTGACTGCCCTCCCCGGTACCCCGCCTTCTTATTGTGGCGAAAATCTGGAAAATCAGACCAGCATCCCTGATCTCAACATCGAAGGCCTGCCGATTGCAGATATTCCATCCGATGTTAAAGCGCCGCAGATTGAGATGCCTCAATGGGATGGCGGCAGCCGTATCAATATTGTGTTCTTTGGTCTGCGTGGCGGCGACATCAGCGGTGACGATTGTCCCGCTTGCACCGATACAATCATGTTATTGACCATTGACCCTGTCACCAAAACAGCGGGCATGTTATCCATTCCCCGTGATATGTGGGTCAATATTCCAGGCTTTGGCTACAGCCGCATCAATACAGCCTGGACTCTTGGGGAGGGCGCCAAGCTACCGGGTGGCGGACCAGGTCTGGCGATGGAAACCGTCTCTCAATTTATCGGCGTCCCGGTTCATTATTACGTTCAGGTGGACTTTGGCACCTTTGTGTCTTTCATCAATATGATCGGTGGCATCGATGTTTATGTTGATGAAAGAATGGTATTGGACCCGGCAGGCACAGGACAGGATCATTTTGTGCTTACCCCTGGCGACTTTCGCCATCTAACCGGTAAACGTGCTCTTGCGTATGCACGTTGTCGTCATGAGTCCCAGGGTTGCAGCGGTGGAGATGTGGGACGCGCAAAACGCCAGCAGCAGGTCATTATGGCAATTCGGGACAAGGTGTTCGATCCGGTTTACTTTCCCGAATTATTGGCACAGGCTCCGGAAATTTATCAAACCTTCTCAGCCGGCATCCATACCAACATGTCCTTCGAGGATGCCTTGAAACTGGCGGTGCTTGCAAAAGACATTCCCATTGAAAGCATCAAGCAGGGCGTGATCGACAACAACATGGCTGTTTTTGCGAATGTCACACTCAATGGGGTTCCTGCCAGCGTCCTGCGGCCTGTCCCTGATCTGATCCGCATCCTGCGTGATGAGATCTTTATTCCCGGTGGACCGCTTAGTCCTTTGGCACAGGGTGACCCCGCAACATTGATGCAAGCAGATGAGGCGCGGATACGGGTTACGAATAATACCTACACGGCAGATTTGGACGGACGTACTGCCAATTTCCTGACGGCACAGGGAATGCAGGTGACAGAGCACGGTATCCCCACTGGGGCATCAGATCAAACTGTGCTGATCGTGTATTCTCCAAAGCTGTATGCGTTACGGTATTTGACCGATATTTTTGGAGTTACGGGTAGTAACCAGATCATCATCAAGCCTGACCCGACTGCGACGGTTGATATCGAGATCCGTATTGGAGAGGATTGGGTTAGCAAGCTACCTGCCGGGTATTAGTGTAAAAAAATAAATTACCAGTATTTTTATCTCAGCCCACTCAGCTGCAGTGATCTTGAAAAGTAAAACGCTCCGAGCATCAAGTCGGAGCGTTTTTTTGTTGAGCCAATTTTCAAAATCCCATCTCCTTTGCTTTGGGGCAGGCCTTGGTTTTATGATCGGTTCTACCGCAAATCTGACAGGGAATTGGAGGCAAAGGTTCACGCCATTTTGGATTGAAGTTTTCCATGAAGAATGAATAAACCTCAGCCCATTGGTGATACAGCCAATACCTTGGATTGCGCCAAAATGATATTTTGTGTTGGCTGTCCTTTTGTGAATTATTCATGCTCTGAATAGTATAGAACGAATTACGTTATCAGGCAACCATTAACGACACATCCCCATCACCCCCATGCATATATCTATATGATTTCGGCTGGCAGAAAATTCTGTCAGCCGATTTTTTATTCAAAAGGAGATTCACATGTTCAAACTGTTCAAACGATTTATGCGTGAAGAAGATGGCCAGGACTTTGCCGAGTATGCCCTGATCCTGGGCGCGGTCGGCGTGGTCGCCATTGCCGTGATCGCCCAATACAAGACCGAATTGATTGCGGCCTTCCAAGCGGGCATTGATGCTCTGCGCATGGCGCGAGGCGGATAAATGCTCCGCTGGAAAGAAAAGGGACAGACGATGGCTGAGTTCGCATTAATTATGCCAGTCCTGATTCTGCTCCTATTTGGCATGACCTTCGCGGCGTTCTATGCCTTTCGTTCCGCCTCCACGGACTGGGGCGTGTTCATTACAGGAGTCGCCACCGGATCATATAACAACCCTGCAACAGAGCATGCGAGAGACAATGTCTTGTGGCCGGATCTCGCAGACCGCATTAACGCAAGTCAGAATGGTGCGCGCCAGGTGCGTTCGTTGATCACCGTGGAGGATTCACGCGATTGGATATTCGGCATCCGTCTGATCGAAGCTCAGCGCGCAGCCACCTATTTTCGTTTGTGGCGTTTCTATCCCGGTCCTCCCCCTGCGGGAGGCATCGAATGAAAACTGTTCCTCATCATCGTGGGGAACGCGGCCAGGCATTGGCAGAGACTGCCCTATTTGCAATATTGGCTATCCTGATGGCTTTTGGCTTGCTGGCCTGGATACCAACACATCGCGCCCGTTCCGCCGCGACCGCCGCTGCCTATGCCTGTACTCAGTTTCTATCCCAATCGCCTGATCCAGCCAGGGCGCAACGTAACGCAGTGAATGTGGCGTGGCGGACTCTAAACGCCGACTGGTCCGCAACAGGAGGTGTGCAATATCGAGTGCAGGTCTCACCGCCCAGTGGTCCTGGTCTACCGGGTCGCTGTCTGGTTTCCTTTCAAGCGCCGGCCCTGTTCAATGGACTGCTTGGATTAAGTGCAGGCGGCTGGAATAGCGAGTGGTTCATCTCGCGCTCCGAAACCTGGAAGGCCAGGTGGCAATGAAGTTCAAACGAAATGAACGCGGTCAATCCATTCTGTTGTTTGCGATCCTGATGCCCTTGATGTCTTTGTTCCTGCTGGGCATTCTGGATTACATGGTGACCAATGCGCGCGTGATGGAGACCGTTGCCGCCGCAGATCTCGCCGCACATGCGGGCGCGCAGGAAATCACTGTTCTGCCGGATGGCACGATCACTGCAACCACAGCCGGCAATGGCATTGCTGCCATGTATTTCAACGCCCAACGACCAGGCTATTCACAACTCATCTCGGTATCCTGCGGCAGACATCAGGGAAGGCCTGCCTGTTTTGTAACAGCCCAAACCCACTCCGCAGGATATTTACTACCTGCCCGCTGGGTGACAGTGCGCGCCATTGGCTATCTGGCACATGGCGTCACGCACGGCGATCAATAATTTTTTGGAGTCAATAAATGAAGTCACTTTGGAAAACAATCCTGGATGGATTGACGTATAAAGACCTGGCCGGGAAGAGACAACCGCGCTCATATACAATCATCACCGGGCTGATCCTGCTTTTGCTTTTGATGGCGGGAAGCTTGGCTGGACTCAATCGATATCTGCTAATGAGCAGAGTGCTGGCCACGCCGGTGTCTGTTTCATTAACCACACAAGCCACTGAAACAGTGGAAACTGAACCACCTGCAAGCATTCGGCCAGAAGACAGAACACCCTACGGCTGTCCCACCGATTCAGCAGACTGGTCGTTCACGCCAACCTATATCAGCGAGAATTACAAAGTCGTCCAACCCGCCTGTGTCTATCAGGGTCTTGAAAATACGATTGCCTGGGCGCTGGCTGTGCGGGAAGGGTATAGCCGCGCGGAAGCAACACAACAACTCGGCCTGACTGAAATGCCGATGAGACAAATGAAAACAGTACCCATCCCTGCAAACGCAAAAGGGCTGGCGACAGTACCTGTCAGTTTCATTCCGCCAAATCCCGACTTCACTGAATGGCGAATCAATGAAAATGGCGAAGCCGCAGTAACATATGCTTTGCGAGGCTGTTTCCGAACATCAACGGTTGTAGGTAACCGCCTGGAAATATGGGGTGGCGATTACCCGGTGATCTGTATAGTTATGGAGGATGCTGAAAACACACATATTGTTTATTCACTAAACGGTCATACTTATACTTCAACCGCCACGCCCACACGTTCCTTCCTGCTTTTCGGTTATCTGTCCGATGGATACTGGGTCTGGCTGGGAACCCAGGATGATCCAAAACTGGAAATCACCGACCCGCAGGCGAATGCCAATGAACGACTGACGATTGCTACGATGTATGATTCTTATCCGTGGGATGCGAAATGGATGATGAATACTTATCACCTTATCATGCAACCTCCGCCTGAAAACTGGCAGACCATGACCGATGAAAATGAGAAACAAGCCATTCTCAACGGATTGTCAGTGAATCCAAATGGAGCAACGCCATGAAGCGTGCGAGTCTGCTTCTTATCCTGATTGCATTGTTATTGTTTCAACCGAATGCAGTCCAGGCTCAATCCGCTCCATCGTGTTCCTTTCAACCAGATGGGAGCATCATTTGTACTACCGGAGGAGGAAATGATGGAGGTGGCGGGAATGACGGTGGAGGAAATGATGATGGCGGTGGCGGAGCTTGCACACCAGGAAATCACCTGGCATTCAAGGTGCTTGAGTATGATGCCAGCACCAGCACCTGCAAAGTCTTTCCCATCCGGGTGGACAACTGCACCGGCGAGATCATTGGTATTACAGAACAGATTGCCCATATGTCCTGTGAACTGCCAAATACATCGCCGCCTCAGCATCCCTGTACCAACTTTACTGTAGGTGCGGGCGGCATTACCTGTGAAAATACAGGCTGGAAGGTGAGCGCACGTGTCACCTTTCCTGAAATCTATCTGGATGTACGCCCGTACCCGGCAACACTGGTTCGCTGGCCAACAGCAGTTCGTAATGGAGGTATGCCAGAGTCTACTGGTTCAGGCGGCGTGAATTACATCCCGAATGGCGGCGGTTCACCAAACAATCCACAAGAAGGCGACTGGCAGGATTTACGTTTAATTCTCACCCTGCAACCAGCAGGTCCGATGTTTGTGACACTGCCTCACATCGGAGACCTGATCCTACCCAATCAAGGCGGAACAGGCAATCCCACCATGATCCAATGGGAAGTACCCTCTCATCCCGCTGTTGGCGGCGGGCCATTAGCAGGAAGTGTTGGCGGTCTGGATGAATTGCCCGGCGATATTCCTCTATTTGTTGGCAATGGACGCGCGCCCTACAAGTTGTTTTGGGAATTGCGTTACTTCGAATATGAAGCCGTCCAGGGATGTGTCGCCGGTCCAAACGGCAATGGTAATTACAACTGCGGCGGCGGAACGGGTCATCATGATATTGTCGGATATGATTGGAAACATCATTCCAGCGGCGGTGAGATCCCACCCTCTGCAGTACAAAACCTGCCTGCCGCGCTCATGGCCGACATCAATAATGATGGAACACCCGACGCCTATTGGGATAACAACCTGACATTGCGAAGAATGGATGATAACAATCGTGTGGATAATCCACAGTATCAACGTTCCTGGAATTGGGGCGGGATCATTTACTGGGCCGTGCGTGAAGGTCAGGGTCAGATTGGATGGCCGGGGCAGTAAGTCAGATATAAAAACCCATTACTAAATGATAGATGCCGCGAACAATCTGCGGCATCTATCCTATAAATCCATTCCGATTCAATTAACAATTCACCTTGTGGCACCTCGTTTATAATCGCAGTATGCTGGAATTTCTTTTTCAACTACTTGCCATATATTTATTCGCTGCGACTCCCTGGTTTGCAGGTTGGATCGCGAATGGCGGAAAATGGGAAGATGTTGGAATTCCAATAATTGGCAGTATTTTTTTAGCTCTTATATTAATACCTCTGATTTTCTTTTTTGCCTAATCCCGAAATCTCCATCCAGGCTTATATCAATTGCTTTGCAGTGATCTACGAGCTGCATGGATCAAGCACAGTTCGTATGGCTCGATCCAATAATGTGCAATATCGTTTTGTATCCAATCTTCGGTGGTCCAGTGCGTCCCCAAGTTCCCAGGCCTGGACTCCAGAACCTCCACGTGTAAACAGGAATTGCACCGACTGACCGGGAGCGACTTGTCTGCCAATCGCCTGTAATTGCAAAGCGGCACGCGCTGCTGGCGATGGAGACTTGTATCCTTCCAGTCCCCGACTCAACTTCTGTCTTACGATCAATTCCTCTTGTGGAATATGACCAGCTTTTAGGTTGTGTTTTGCATGTTCCACAAATGCAAGCACGTCCGGAACATAGTTCATCATTTGCCTTGGTGTATTTGCTTTTGCAAGAATTTCAAGCACAGCCAGTTGAATCTTTCGTACCCATAAAGTTGTATCCCGTCTGCGCAATTCAATGCCGCGATATTTAATGGTTCCGTCGTCGAACGCACCAAAGTATTGATTGGGAACGGGCACGCGCGCGTCTCTTTTTGAAGATAGAAAAGCGACCCATTTGAATACACCTTCCATTGCAATCGGGATTCCGGTTTTATCTGCGATGGCATCCATGAGCGGGGTGAAATCAGCCGACCGTTCAAAGCCTTGTTGCTGGACAAACAAACAGTCCACGTACATATGCAGGATCGTGAATCCCATGTCCTCTGCCAATTCCTTTGCTTGCAGCATCAACTCCCTGCTCATGGCAGTCACGGCTTCATGAGATTCGATTTTTCCAAAGCGCGCATTTTTATATCCCAAATAACCAAAGCAAACCACCAACAACCACTTAAGCGCGGCAGCACGCGCCTTGAGGATTTCCACCCGACAATCACGCGGATCAAGGTCCGAAACAATGTTCTTAAGCATCAGCCGCTTTTCCAAAAGTGGTCGCAGAGTTTTTGGTACCAACCCTTCCTGTGCGTCTTCCGTTTCAACGGTTTCAGGAGAGATATTGTGCTTGACCATAATCGCAGGGTACATGGAGGAAAAATCAATCTGCGCCACGTTGCCGTGCAATCCGATGATGGGCTGATAGATCAATCCACCGTGATCGGCACGAATTAATTCGATCAATGTCTTGGTCCCTTCCACTTGTTGTTTTTGAACTGGGACCATGACTCCGTTGCGTATGGCAGTAACCATTTGCATGGCAGTAATTCCTGCGCCCGGAGATTTGCGTGCCATCTCCTGCACACCGAGTCCCGTGACGCGCGCCTGTTCCATCACCCCTTCCAAACCATACTCTCCCATTGACATGGCATTATGACGATCTATGTGCCAGCGACCAAACAAATGTGCCTGCGCACCGCGATAGATCACCTGTCCGTATGCGAAGTAACTATCCGCGCGGCGGGTCAGAATTTCCCTGCTTTGATCGCGATTGGGATTCAGGTCAATACCACTTTCTTTGGACCATACAGTTAGTTGCGGGAAAAGCCAGGTGTCACCGTATTCGGTCAGGATTAAGTCGGGATCGAAACGTTTCAAGTCCGCCTTCAAACTGATCATGAATGTTCGCGTTGGTTCAAGAGGCAGGCTATATTCCCCGCGTTCATATCGAATTCGAAGTTGGGTTGGCTTACGAATGACAGGGTTACTATCAGGACTGAGAGTCAATATTCGCAAAGGAATGGGAGTCGGGTCAATCTCCCAGGGTGAATTCAACGGCTCAATCGCCCGAACCCATTCATCATCCAGCATAACTCGGCAGCGTCCCAATAAATGCGTATTCGTCTGCGCGATGAAACGCAGACTGAGGGGAATATCGGCATCGTAATAATCCAGCGATGGAAATTGGCGTGAGAGGTTTGCAAAGAGTTTGGGAAGTTTTGATGGATTGGATGTGGTGACACTCAACACATCACGCTCACCGAGGAAGAGGTCACGGCGAGCAGAGCGCTCCAACTTTACATCCTTGTCTCTCAAATAAATCCAGGCCTGGCGCAAGAGGCTAAAATCCCCTGCCGCATAAAATGTAACGGAGAAATCCATGCGCAATCGCAGACGCTTATCGTCATCCGTTAGCAACCACAATATGATCCCACCTACCTGATCCGCGTATACATCCAACAACCACCCTCTCGCTTCATCCATTCTTTGCCATCAGTTCTTCGAGTTTTTGTTGAAGAACAGCGATTTCCTTTGACTGTTCCAAAAGCATGGCAAGCATGGCCGACTCAAACGGCAACAGGGATTCCGCCTGCCCAATCGCGGCGATATGCCGGCGCGCAGCTGCAAAGAGTCCATCAAAGACATACTGGTCGTTCCTGCGCAAGGTTCGACGGAAAGGAGACAGCATGCTTTCAGTCTCATTCAGTTGTTGGGTGATCGTAACGACTGTGCGACCCATAGGTTCGATCAGAAAAGAGATGGTTGGACAGGTTGGCAGACAGGCGCTTCTTTGATGATCAATTCATCTGCCTGTCTACAGACTTGTTCAAGCAGGAAGTCGCGTTCTTCAGCCAGCGGTGGCGCGAGAGTTACAACCACGGGTCCTGAAAGTAACAGGCGTTGGATTTGATTTAGACAGGATTTTAAAAGACGATATGCTTCATAGGTTGGTACGTGATCGTCATAAAATGTGTTCAACAAATCCAGAATCAAGTACGGTTGGTTCAAAGATGGAGTTGACCCCAACAAGGTATTCATCTCGTAGCAGGTGAAAGCGCGCCGGCTGAACAGGCGATTAGCGGCTGTTGAAATATTCACCGTTTTTCTGCGCAACAACATCGCGACCTGATAGGGTCGATAGCGGTTGCCCCCATCCAGTATTGTGACTGCACCTCGCAGACCAAGTTCAGCAATCAAGGTCATGCTTTCGGTACGTGCAGCATCATGAGTATAGAGAACGATCAGCTTGCCAGTTTTGAGAACGGGGAGGATATCCATTCTGCTAGATTAATGTTTTTCCCGAAAAACAAACAGCCCCCACCTGGGTATCAGATGGGGGTGTTTTGGGGGTACTGGATTTAGGGGGTGAGAAGTGGGGGAACCCCTATTGCTGGCGCTCCCACTCGCTGAAATCCCAAATCGACAACAAATCCCGGAGTTCAGTACGTTTCGTAAAATTAAATTTCTTCAACGCAGTTTCCAAACGATCCTTAACTGTTTCGGAGGAGATGCTCAAACGCGCACCAATCTCACGGTTGGTGTAACCCAAACAGACAAGCGCAGCCACATCCTTCTCACGTGGAGAGAGGGTTTCCCATTTTTTCCAAACTCTTTCGTTGGAGACATATTGAGTTAGGCCAGCGTTCAGGAGTTCAGGGATCAAATCGTGTTCAGGACGTCCCTCGTCTTTTGCAATTGTGGATAAAGTGACTTGAAGACTGTCACTCACATCGAAGCGATAAGTACGAGGGCCGGGCGTAGGACGCTTGCCTATCAGGTACAGAAAACGATCCCAAATAGACATGGAAAAGATTATAGTAGAACATTTGTTCTTTAGTCAAGTAAATAATCCCCATTCCATCAGAAAAGATCGATAAGAAAATAATGGAGGAAGGGCTTAAAAGAAAAGCCCAGCGTTTAATCTGGGCTTACTTTTTCCTTAGTTCCTCGATTATTCTCTTGTGCTTAGGGGAAATAGATTTTGATTTTGTCGTCAATCTTATTATCTCATTTTTGTGATCCTCTAAAATGGCACCTTTCATTCTTTTAGGATCTTCTGTTAGTTGTTTGACAACATCGTCGGTTTTTAATAGTATCCATACCGTACCACAGTCCACAAGGGAATCATGATCCAAAAATGTGTAAACAGATTTCTTGATTTTGAATTGAAACTCATTGAACTTCTTCCCCATTTCTGTTTGCTGATCTGATGTGTTTATCTTCAACAACAAGGGTGATTCACCTATTCCTACCACGACAAAATATTTGTCGCGATATTTATCTTCATGAGGAAAAGCCACATGTAGGTAAATTATTTTTCCTGGTACGATATTTTCTTCCATGCCATTCTTATCCCCTAGAAAGGAGTTATATTATTAACTGTTTAGAAATTCAAGTACGTCCTTCCCATTGGGAAGGCTAAGGATTATTTCACTAATGGGCATTGTCTTGTTAGGTGGCGTTTTCTTGTAGGCTTCCTCTTGATGAACAATATCCCAAAGTTTTGAGGTATTCATTTTGGCAAACAATTCAATTGATTTATCTAAACACTCGATATCGCTTTCGCTTAGATAATCTGGGTCGTATTCTCGAAGGGGAGAAACCATTGTTTCTTTGCCATCTCTAACAACTTTGATCGCTTTTTCTGGATGTGCGTCAATTATTTTAGAATTGTAGGTGAACTCATCCCCTCTTACAAACTTAATCAGATCATATGCTCCGCTTGGAACGGGGCCGTCTTCCATAGCAATATACCGATCTCCTGTTATTAATCTTCCGTAATTTTCTAAATGAAATTTATCAGCAAAATACAGTGTCTTTACAACATTGAATAAGTTATTTGTTTTTTGGGAAACATAAACAATCGCCTCAAGGGCTTTTTGGGTATCTAAATAATTGTGCATTGCCTTTTTCCTTCCAAATAAGGCTTTTATCAGGGCTAATAATATTTTAGCACATTTGTTTACTTTTTATTGGGATATTGCGAAGTAGTGCATATGCTAAGTATATCATCTCCAAATTAGACTGTGACTTTACCCATAAAATGGCCGCGCCTGGAAGCATAAAGTGGCCGCTTTTTA
>CAKKRM010000186.1 GCA_919902735.1 Anaerolineales bacterium
CGCTTGCGCATTCTGGTCGAATGTGCCCCTAACCCCACTTAATCCCAAAGAGCCGGTATTTTGGTTGCAGGTTGAAGGTTGGAAGGTTGTAAAGTTTTGGATTGTGCTGGTGGTTGAGCGGTGTCCTGAGCTTGTCGAAGGGTAGAGCGAGTGCTCGCCTGCCCCGCTGTTTTTGGCGGGGTCTCGCTCGTATCGAAACCACGAATTACTTCCGCCGCGAGCTTCTCCGTTTCGCGTGAGGCGGTGCCGTTGCCAATGGTGATGAGGGTGACGTGGTGGCGGTTGATCATATCCTGCAGGGTGTTGATCGAACCCTTCCAGTCGTTCTTCGGCTCGTGCGGATAGATCGTGCCTGTATCGAGCAGTTTGCCAGTGGCGTCCACGATGGCAACTTTGCAGCCTGTTCGGAAGCCAGGGTCGAGGCCGAGGACAACTTGATTCGCAAGCGGAGCTTGTCCGAGCAGGGCACGCAAGTTCGTGGCGAAGACTTGAATGGCGTGGTTATCTGCGACCTCACCTTTTTCACGGCGGACATCGCGCTCAATGGCAGGAAGTAAAAGGCGTTCGGCGGAATCTTGAATGGCGAGTTCGAGCTGTTCCGCAAAGGGACTGATGATGTCTTCTTCGAATTCGGCTTGAATGGCATTCAGCCAGTCACGTTCAGGGACGTCCACATGCACGCGCAGGACTCCTTCTTTTTCGCCGCGAGTGATGGCGAGAATTTGATGCGGCATAAGCCTGCTGACGTTGCCTTCGAATTCATAATAGGATTCGTAAACTGCTTTTTCATCTACGGCGTCTTTGATCTTCTCCACGCGGACTTTGCCGAACTTGAGCGCCTTCTCACGGGTCGCCGCGCGGATGTTGGCATTGTCGCTGATCATTTCGGCGACGATGTCGCGCGCGCCTTGCAAGGCTTCTTCGATGCTGGGGACTTGATCGTTGATAAATTGCTTTGCAATCTCTTCGGGTGAGTCAGAAGCTTGTTTCAAAATTAAGTCAGCAAGCGGTTCCAGTCCCTTTTCGCGTGCGACCATGGCGCGTGTGCGGCGTTTCTTTTTATAGGGCGCGTATAGGTCTTCGAGTGCGGTCATGGTGACGGCAGCGTTGATGCTGTCGCGTAATTCATCGGTGAGTTTGCCCTGTTCTTCGATGGAGGCAAGGATGGAGGCACGGCGTTCGTCGAGTCCGCGCAAACGGAGGAGTTCATCGGCGATGATGCGGATCTGTTCATCGTCGAGGGAGCCTGTTATTTCCTTGCGGTAACGGGCAATGAACGGGACGGTGTTGCCTTCATCTAATAAGTTGATGACTGCCGTAACTTGCGACGGCTTGACATTGAGTTGGGATGCGATCTGTTCTGCGTGGGTCATAGGGGAGGATTTTATCAGGAAAGGATGAGGGATGAAGGAGGAAGGATGAAAAGTTGGAGTCAAAGGTCAAAAGTCAAAGGTTGTTTTACTGCAGAGATGCGGAGAGCGCTGAGAAAAAAAATGAGATTGAAGTTTTGCGTTCTTGCGTGCTTTGCGGTTTAAAAAAACAGCGTACAGAGATTGCTCTCCATGCGCCGTTGTCCATCGTCTGCGGTCTATGGTCTAACTCGGGAAAATCTTATCGAACACTTCGGGACAATACTTCTGTACCATCTCGGAGGAAAGGCCGTTCTCTTTGCAGATCTCGGCATATAAATCCACGGACGGGCGGCGGATTCTCTTTTGGGTATCCACATCCAATCCCCAAAGACCGAAGCGATACTTCCAGGCGAAACCCCATTCAAAGTTATCCACCAGCGACCAGTGCAGGTATCCCTTGATCGGCCAGTTGAAATTAACGGCGCGCCACATCTGGTGGATGTGTTGAGCGATATAGCGCGGACGGAGAGCATCGTCCGCAGAGTTGACGCCGTTTTCACCGACGAGAATGGGCAGGTTTGGAAACATACGGACGACCCACTTCAACCCCTCGAACATTCCATCCGGTTCATTGGCAAGGAAACCGCTGTCGCTTAGTTCGGCGTCTTTTCTGTAGAAATTGCGCCCAAATAGCGTATTGATCTTTCGGAGATCAAAGGCGGCATACTCCCTTGTATAGTAGTTGAAGCCGAAATAATCCTGTGTGCCTTTGGCTTCCGGAATGCGAATTGAACCAATCGGCGAACGCATCACTCCTTCCGCCAGCGCGGAGGGAAAACCGATGTTGATGGCGCTGAAAAAATTACGCGCCGCCCATTTATCCAATGGCGACCAGACGCGAAATGGCATAACCGAACGATAATGATGCGCGATACCGACCCGCGCTTCCGGTTGAATTTGATGGATGGCCCGATACGCGGCGGCGTGTCCGCGGATCAGGTTGGCTTGCACCCGCATGGCCAGCTTCATGTTGTTTTTCCCTGGGGGGAAAGAGTCCACGCCGGTGACGACGTAACCGTTCAGCGCATAACCTGTCGGTTCGTTGATCGTGCACCAGAGCGTGCAATATTCCTTCAACGCATCCACTGTTTTGCGGACGAATTTTTCAAACAACGGCACAATGGTTTCCGTTTCCCATCCTCCGCACTCCGTGATCCACAACGGGTCGGTGAAGTGATGCAGGGTGACCATCGGAGTGATGCCGCGTTCCTTTAAACCGCGCAGCATGGATCGGTATTTTTCGATGGCTTCTTCATCCCAGGTATCGGGCGTGGGTTGAATGCGGCTCCACTCGACCGACAAGCGATGCGCGTTCTGCCCCGTCTCAGCGGCGCGGTCGAAGTCCTCCCGCCAGCGACCACCCCACCAATCGGCGGCCAGACCAGATGTCCCGTCCGTATGACCGTCCTGTTCCCACTTCCACCAATTGTTGTTTGTGTTGTTGCCTTCCA
>CAKKRM010000187.1 GCA_919902735.1 Anaerolineales bacterium
TACGAATCAAAAAAGCAGCGCATTTTATGCGCTGCTTTTTTGATATGTCTTTATTTTTTACGCATCCAGATCAACACCACCGTAAATGGAACCAACGCAAACGCCGCGCTGACGTAGGCCATCATGTTATATCCCAAAGAGGCAAAGATGATCCCGCTTTCCAAACTTCCAAGCGCCGAAGCCAGGCCCACCAGCAGGTCGTTGAAGCCCTGCGTACGCGAACGCTCCAACGGAGAAAGCTGATCGGCAAGCAGAGTGGAGCCGCCCACAAAACAAAAATTCCAGCCAAGGCCAAGTAAAAATAAAGCCACACTCAACGGCAGCACATCAGGGGAGATCGTCGCGGCGATGCAGGCGACTATCAGCGTGGCCGAACCTGTCAGAATAACAGGACCCCGCCCCCAGCGGTCCGCGAGGCGGCCTGAAATGATCGAGAAGGCATACATCCCAAACGTGTGCGATGCGATCACCGCAGAAATATCCGTCAATTCATGCTGATGGTCGCGCATGTGAAGTGATGTGATGACCATCACCAGCACCATCACCATTTGACCCAACACCATGCTGATGACTGCAACCAGCGCGGCAGGCTGACGCAGAATCTCAAGCACGCTTCGCACCGCGCCCGAACCTGTTACTGTTTCTGGAAATTTTTCCGCCACCTCTTTGCCGATCTCACGCGGGTCGGGGCGCAGGCCAACGAACACAACCACTGCCGCAACCGCAAACAGAATCAAGCTGACGAGATACGCGCCCGCCAATTCATCGATGCCCCACGAGCCGACGACCCCGCCTGCTGGCCCCGCCACGAACGGCCCGATGACCGAGCCAACCGTCCCGCCGATGACAACATTCGAGATTGCGCGTCCGCGATGTTCGGGACGATTCACTTCCGCTGCCGCAAAGCGGCCAAGTTGCACAGCGGAATTGGCAACGCCCATCAAGACCATGCCGCCAAGAAAAACGGGGAAGGAATGAATCGCAATCGCATAAAACGTCACGCCAGAGCCAGCCACACCTGCGCTCAAGCCAGACACCAACCCACCGCGGCGACCAATGGCATCGAAGACATATCCCCACATAAAAGCGGAGAATGCTCCAGCAAGCAAGTAAACTGCCGTCGGCACGCCCGCCCAGCTTGGGTTCTGGCTGAGTTCTTTTCCAACAATGGAGTTTAGCGTAGCCGCCGCAATAAACCCCGCCGAGGCAAGCGATTGCTGCGCAAAAAGAATACCCGTTATTTTTCGCGCAATGGATTCGAGATTATTCATATCATTTCCTGTTTTCAAAATAATACCGAGTATAACAAATGGGGAAGTGATCAGTAGGAAGTGATCAGTAAGCAGTAAGCAGTGATCAGTAAACAGTAAGCAGTGATCAGTAAATGCCTTACATATGGATCTGATTAAACATAAAAAGCCCCAAAGGTTTTTCAACTTTCAGGGCTCCCACTGATCACTGCTAACTGATCACTGCCAACTGATCACTGATCACTGAACTACCTTCCCATCGCATCCATCACCGCCACTGAAGCGATCTGCACAATGGCGTTGACATCGTCACCCGTTTGCAGAACATGGACAGGCGCTCCCATGCCGAGCAGGATCGGCCCAATCGCTTTTGCATTGCCGAGACGTGAAAGCAATTTATACGCAATATTCGCGGATTCAAGCGACGGGAACACCAAAACATTCGCATCCTTCACCGCGCTAAACGGATAGCGCTCTTCTGCGATCTCAGGGACTACGGCGGTATCGGCCTGCATTTCACCATCCACGTCCAAATCGGGGCGGCGCGCCTTGACCAGGGCAACAGCCTTGCGGACTTTGTCCGAAAGCGGATGCGGGGTGGAACCAAAATTGGAGAATGAAAGGAAAGCCACATGCGGGTCAATTTCGAGCTTCACCGCATAATCCGCCGCGAGACAGGCAATCTCAGCCAGGTCTTCAGCCGTTGGGTCAATATTCACAGTCGCATCAGTAAAGAGGAAAACCTTGTCCTCCACGATCATGATGTAAACGCCTGCCGCGCGCGCCGCACCCGCAGCCGTGTGATGGATCTGCAACGCCGGGCGAATCACTTCAGGATAATCAAAGGTCAGGCCTGAAATGAAAGCATCCGCATCGCCCATTTTCACCATCAACGAGCCAAAAATGTTCGGGTCACGCACTTTGTTGGGGGCATCGCTCGCGATCACGCCCTTGCGCTGGCGAAGTTCATAGTAGGCTTTGGCATACGCATCCAGCTTGTCAAATTGATTCGGGTCAACGATCACAGGTTTATAGTCCAACCCAAGATTTTTGAGATGTTCCTCGATCACACTTGCCCGTCCGATCAACACCGGAGTGGCAATGCCCTCCTCCTGGATTTGATACGCGGCACGGATGATCTTCTGTTCCTCGCCCTCCGCAAACGCCACTCGCTTCGTCCCACCCGACGAACGCGCCTTGTTCTGGAAGAAGTAGCGGATACGCTCGCCCTTGCCCTGACGATACGCAAGTTGTTCGCGGTATTCGTCAATATCAATTTTCTTGCGCGCAACGCCGGTCTTCATCGCCATCTCGGCAACGGCCGGCGCTTCCCACAATAACACACGCGGATCAAGCGGGGTCGGCAAAATATATTCGCGTCCGAATTTCATCGCCACGCCGCCATAGGCGCGGATGACTGAATCTGGCACATCTTCTTTTGTCAACGCGGCTAACGCTTTGGAAGCCGCGAACTTCATCTCTTCATTAATACTCTTCGCGCGCACATCCAACGCGCCGCGGAAGATGAACGGGAAGCCCAACACATTATTGACTTGATTTGCATAATCGGAGCGGCCCGTCGCAATGATGACATCCTTGCGCGCTGCCTTCGCCAGCTCGGGCCTGATCTCCGGGTCGGGATTCGCCATCGCGAAGATGATCGGGTCCTGCCCCATCAATTTGACCATCTCAGGCGTCATCACATTGGCAACTGACAAACCGTAGAACACATCCGCGCCGCGCAGCGCATCGGTCAACGTGCGCGCATCGGTTTCAACAAGGAAGCGTTCCTTGTATTTGTTCATGCCTTCCTTGCGGCCCTTGTATACCACGCCCTTGCTATCGCACAACATAATGTTCTCGCGCTTCACACCCCAACGGATCGCCAATTCCGCGCAGGAAATCGCCGAAGCGCCCGCGCCCGAAATCACAATGCGGATCTCATCATGTTTCTTGCCCACGATCTCCAGCGCATTTGCCAAAGCCGCCGA
>CAKKRM010000188.1 GCA_919902735.1 Anaerolineales bacterium
AACCTGATTGCCATTAATGGCGCTGTTCCCGGTGGCAAGGGTAGTCTCGTCATGATCAAGGAATCGCGCAAGCAGTAGGCGCGCAGGAAACGGGAGCCAGAATAACCATGAAAGTAGATGTTCTTGATTTGAAGGGTAAGAAGGTTCGCGAGGTTGAATTGCCTGCGAATGTCTTCGAAGCCCCTGTGAATGTAGATCTGATGCACCAGGCTTATGTGCGCCAGATGGCGAACGCCCGCCTTGGAACCCATGAGACGAAAGTTCGCTCAGAGGTTCGTGGTGGTGGCCGAAAGCCGTGGAAACAGAAAGGGACTGGCCGCGCCCGCCAAGGTTCCACGAATGCGGCGCAGTGGGTTGGTGGTGGTCGTATCCACACCCCACATCCACGCAGTTATGAACAGCGCATGCCCAAGAAAATGCGTCAGGCAGCGCTTCGATCTGCATTATCTGTAAAAGCCGCGGAAGCCTCCATTATAGTTGTGGACGATCTTGACCTCAAGGAAGCAAAGACCCGCGTAATGGCTGAAACTCTTGGTAATTTGGTTGGCACATCCACTGTCTTGGTGTTGATGCCCGCTAAAGACCAGAATTATGACACTGTCATGCGCTCTGCCGATAACATCGAGAGCGCCAAAGTATTGCTCGCCAGCTATTTGAATGTGCGTGACGTACTCAATTTTGACAAGGTTGTCTTGCCCCTCAAGACAATTGATGCGCTTGTAGCGCACCTCGGATAGGAGAGAGACATGACCAATCTTTATAATGTCCTCATCCGCCCATTGGTAACCGAAAAATCCAGCTACCAATCCGGCAAACTGGGGCAGTATGTTTTTGTCGTCGCTGATGAAGCGACGCGCACCACAGTGAAGGACGCGATCGAAACGTTGTTTGATGTCACCGTGGCCCGTGTAAATATCCTCAATGCGCCTGCGAAGCGTGGACGCCGCACCCGTGCCCGACGTATGTTGGTGCGCCGCTCAGCTTTCAAAAAAGCGATTATTACCCTAGCCGAGGGAAGCAAACCCCTCGAAATCTTTGAAGGGGTGCAATAATGGCAGTTAAAAAATACAAACCGGTAACCCCCGGCACCCGCGGGATGACCGGCTACACTTTTGAAGAAATTACCAAGAGCACGCCTGAACGTTCTCTTCTGATTAACAGGCCAAGACATGGCGGTCGTAACGCTCAAGGTCGCGTGACAGTTCGACATCGCGGTGGCGGCGCCCGTCGCTTCATCCGTATCGTCGATTTCAAGCGTGAGAAACATGGCATTCCTGCCAAGGTAGCGGCAGTTGAATACGATCCGAACCGCACAGCCCGTCTCGCGCTTCTCTTTTATGTGGATGGTGAAAAGCGTTACATCATTTCACCCCTGGATCTGAAAGTTGGCGACACCGTCCTGTCAGGGCCAAACGCTGAAATTCGCCCCGGTAATTCCCTTCCAATCAGCAACATTCCGGTTGGTACAGTGATCCACAATATCGAGGTTAAGGAAGGCAAAGGCGGACAACTCGTCCGTTCGGCAGGCGGCGCAGCCCAATTGCTAGCCAAGGAAGGCGATTTCGCCCAAATCCGTATGCCCTCCGGTGAGGTTCGCCTTATTCACCAGGTTTGCTACGCAACCATCGGCCAGGTTGGCAATCTTGACCATGGCAACATCAAACTTGGCAAGGCAGGCCGCAAACGCCACCTCGGCATCCGCCCAACCGTCCGTGGTACTGCGATGAGTCCTCGCGATCATCCTCACGGTGGCGGTGAAGGTGTCCAGCCAATCGGTCTCCCAGGCCCCAAGAGTCCGTGGGGCAAGCCCACGCTCGGCAAGAAGACCCGCCGCAACAAGAAGACCGATCAGTACATTGTGCGCCGTC
>CAKKRM010000189.1 GCA_919902735.1 Anaerolineales bacterium
CCAAATAGGTATATGGCAGATTCGCATATCCCATCATTCAACAGGAGTAGAAAATGGTTAACTTCCTTTTATGGATCATCGTTGGGGCTGTGATCGGCTGGGCGGCCAGCGTCATTATGAAGACCAACAATCGGCAGGGTCTGATTGCCGATATTATCGTGGGCATTGTTGGCGCATTCGTGGGTGGGTATTTTCTAAGCCCGTTATTTAACATCAGTACGATCAATGAGGGCAACTATAGCATCCCTGCCTTGTTAGTATCACTGGGCGGGGCAATTATCCTGCTGGCGATCTCCAAGTTGTTTCGCAATATCGGCGGGTTCGTTATTGTCTTGATGATTGCATTGGTTGCTTATGCTTATTTCAACTGCTGGCCAATGGCGTCCACATCCTTGTTTTGTGCCAGCGTGCAGGCATTGCCATTCCTGCAATAGACTCTCCCCCAAGTGGCGGAGGCGAATACTCCCCAGCCGCATGATGCGGCTGGGGAGTATTCGCCATAAGATAAATATATGACCCGCGTATATGTAGCCGATGCTAAACCCGAAGAACGTTCCGCCCTGCTTTACTAATTCTTGATCTGAAGAGTCTTTCTTAACAGCTCACCTTACGTGATTTTGAGAAAAAGTGATGTCGTTGCGAGCCGCGCACTTGGTTTTAGTGGCGAAGCAATCTCCAATCTGTGTACTTACTCAGGGCAAAGGAAATGGTGGGTGAGAGATTGTATGATGAACATTTGAAAGAAAGGTAATTATGCGTATTGAAAAGATTAGTTTTCCAGGCCGGGATGTAAATTGTGTATTTCCTCGCAAGCATTCAGATTTGGAGGAAGCCGTCTCTGAACTGCAACTACAGACGAGTTGCCCTGTCATCGTATTGATCGGTGGCGGAATCGATGAACAACAATCCGCAGTAACCCGGCAGGCCATTCAGGCCATCTCCAGAGTTGCGGAGGATATGAATGCTTCAATCATTTGCGGAGGGACAGACATGGGAGTGATGGCCGAGATCGGTCTGGTACGCTGGCAAAATCGATATAAATTCCAACTGGTTGGTATATCGCTTGAAGAGTTGGTTGCCTGGCCGGACGGCCCAGCCAGTACAAAATTCTTATGGTGGGGGAAGGAACGCTGGCAGCTGGCTGAACATTATTCCCATTTTATTCTTGTTCCTGGCGAACATTTTAGTGAAGAATCACCCTGGATTGTCGAGACCGCAACCATTCTATCGAAAGGCAGCCGATCTGTGACGATCCTCATTAACGGGGGGGAGGTTTCCGGGACAGATATTAAATTGAGCCTGGAGCATGGCCGCCCTGTTATCGCTTTGAGTGGTACGGGACGCTTGGCGGATGAATTGGATTCACAACTTAATCGGAATAGTTTAATTACCATGGTTCCTGCAAATTCTGGGGAAAGGATCGTGGCAGAAATCAGAGCGGCATTACTTGACGACGGAGAAGCGGAGGCGCTCAATTTCGAAACCGAGAAGCTAAGTTCATTTAATTGAGGATATTCCAGTTGTATGAAACTTGTTTGGAACAAACCGGTAGAATGGGCAAAATATAACAGATTGATTTGGGTGTGTTTCAAATGAGTTGAAGGATGAAACGTCCCGACACTTGCGCCGCGCGCCAGTGCGGTGAGGTTTTCTCGAAGAATTTGGCCGTTTTTTAAATCTTCGGGACGGTTGTTTCAACTGAAATGAAACACAACCTTTTGATTTTTCAGACAAATGCTCTTAAAAATCTGACAGGTTTCAGTGGAAGTCTGATCAACCGAGTAGGCTTTGATTCACAGACTTGCGATTGACTCAGGCCGCAGTAAAACCTGTTAGGTCTGGCGATGGTGGTGCGTGCCCTTAGGAAAGCGCCAATTCACAATAAAGCCGTCTCCCCCAAGTGGCGGAGACAGATACTCCCCGACCGATGGATACGGTCGGGGAGTATCTGTCTTATGATTAGATGTCGAAATATATTCACGTACCCCAGTGAGCGGATAAAGCAATGCGACCCCTATGATAAGTTCATCTGACATTCTTCACGGTAAGATCCTGATCGTTGACGATCGGGAAGTTAATATCCAACTGCTCGAGCGGATGCTGCGCGGAGCCGGTTATGATTCCATTACAACCACGATGGATCCGGGCGGAGTTTGCGCCCTTCACCTCAAGAACCGCTATGACTTGATCCTGCTTGATCTTCAAATGCAAGACATGGATGGATTCCAGGTGATGGAGGGACTCAAGGAAATTGAATTGGACAGCTACCTGCCGGTGCTGGTCATCACGGCTCAACCGGGTCACAAGCTGCGCGCGCTCGAGGCCGGCGCGAAGGATTTCATCAGCAAACCCTTTGAGTTGGCTGAAGTACTTTTGCGCGTTCACAATATGCTGGAAGTGCGCCTGTTGCACAAGAAGCTGCACACTTCCAACGAGTTGCTGGAGCAGCGCGTGCATGAACAGGCAACCCTGCTCGCCATTTCCCATACGCTGGCATCCACATTGGAACTTCAGCCGGCTTTGATCCTCGACCAGTTGCACGAGATCATCGAGTACACCCACGGCGGATTGTTTGCATTGGCGGACTCTGAGCTTGTCACTCTGGCGGTGCGTGGGATGGAAAACCTGGTTCAATCCTCGCCGATCCATATGCAGTTGGATACTCCGGAAAACATCGCCGTATTACTCAACAAACATATTCCCATCCGCATCGCTGATGTGTGGAGTGACGAACCGCAGGCGCAATTTCTGCGCACGATTCTGGTGGATGATGAGGCGGCCAAATTGTTTGAAGGAATGCGGTCGTGGATGTGGGTACCGCTGGCGGTGCAGGGGCGTCTCATCGGCGGCGTGGGGTTGACCCACGAAAAGCAGAATTACTTCACAAGCCATCACGCGGACCTGGCTTTGAGTGTAGCCAATCAGGCTTCCATCACCATGATCAATACAGAGCTCAATGGGCAGGCGCAGGAGCTTGCTGTTTTTGAAGAACGGCAGCGTCTGGCGCACAACCTGCATGATGCCGTCAATCAAAGCCTCTTCTCCGCCGGGCTGATTGCCGATGTCCTGCCGCTCTTGTGGGATAAGGATCAGGAGGATGCAAGGCGCTCGCTTGACGAATTGCGGCTGCTGATGCGCGGCGCACAGGCTGAGATGCGGGCGCTTCTGGCCGAATTGCGGCCATCCACATTGACCGAATCAGATTTGGGGAAGCTGCTGCGGCTGTTGGGAACTGCTTTCGCAGGCCGCACCAACCTCCCCGTTGCTGTTACCGTTTCGAGCGAGTTTATTCTCCCTGCTGATGTGCAAATCGCCTTCTATCGGGTATGTCAGGAAGCGCTAAATAACATCGCAAAACATGCCAAAGCCAGCCAGGTTGAGATAAACCTAAAACAGAATGATGCCGTGATCGAGTTGAGCATTCGTGACGACGGTCTGGGTTTTGATACGGAACAAACATTCTCCGGCCACTATGGTCTGGGCATGATGCGCGAACGCGCGGAATCTGCGCGCCTGCTGATGACCGTCACGAGCGAGCCTGGTCAAGGCACAGAGATCGCGGTCCGTTGGGCTACAAACACGCTTATGGAGGCTATATGACAGTTTCTCCCTCTCAACTTATTCGCGTCATGATCGTTGATGATCATTCCATGGTGCGCCGGGGCCTGGCAACCTTCTTGAAAGTTTTTAAAGATATGAAACTGGAAGGCGAAGCTGAAAATGGCGCAGCCGCCATCAAACTATGCGCTGAAATCCTGCCGGATGTGGTGCTGATGGATATGGTCATGCCGGAAATGGATGGCGCAACCGCAACACGCGCCATCTGCGAAAAATATCCCCAGGTGCGGGTCATTGCGTTGACCAGCTTCAATGAAGGGGAATTGGTTAAGAACGCTCTGGAAGCTGGGGCGATTGGCTATATCCTCAAGGATGTCTCTGCGCTTGATCTGGTTAAGGCCATCCGCGATGCATATGCCGGCCGCGCCACGCTCTCTCCTGAAACTGCTCAAACCATGGTTGAAACAGCCAATCAACCGCCGCTGCCCGGCCTCGACCTGACAGCCCGCGAGCGTGAAGTACTGGCCTTGCTGGTTGGGGGACTAATCAATGTAAAGATCGCCGAGCAACTGAACGTAAGTCCATTCACGATCAAATCGCATGTCAGCAATATTCTGTTCAAATTAGGGGTTGCCAGCCGCACCGAAGCTGTGATCCTCGCGCTGCGGCATAAAATCGTTACCTGATCTTTCGCATCTAACCATAATGGCCTAGACAAAAACGCTCTTAACAGCCTAGACATAAACTCCCCGGACGCAGGATGTGTCCGGGGAGTGTTCGTTATAAGATAAGTTATTGAAGCCGCAGGTTTCATGCAAAAAAATAAGGAGTAAGTAACATGAACAAATCAACATTTCACCCACTTCGTAACACAGTCCGCTTTTTAGTAATGGCGATGTTAACTGTTTCGCTCACACTAAGCTCAGGCATGACCGCCCGCGCGGCATCCAACCAGGCCCCGGTCAATCTTGGCAAGGCATCTTCTTTTGTGATTTTGTCGAAATCCGGCATCACCAACGTCCCGAATTCCAAGATTACCGGTGACATGGGCGTCAGCCCGATTGCCGCAACTGCCATCACCGGCTTTGCCCTGGTAGCTGATAAAACGAATACGTTTTCAACTTCACCTCAAGTTACAGGAAAAATTTACGCAGCCAGCTACGCATCCCCGACGCCTGCCAACCTGACCACAGCCGTCAGCAACATGGAAGCCGCCTATACCGATGCTGCCGGACGCAAGAACCCTAATTTCACGGAATTGTATGCTGGCAATATCAGTGGCAAGACCCTGGTCCCCGGCCTTTACAAGTGGGGCACCGGAGTCGTAGCCAATAAGAACGTCGTTCTCACAGGCAACTCGGACTCCGTCTTTATCTTCCAGATCTCCGGAAACCTCAAGGTTGCTTCAAACGTGAATTTCACACTCTCTGGTGGCGTCCAGGCCAAGAACATCTTCTGGCAGGTTGCTGGCGCCACAACCCTCGGAACGAACTCCCATTTTGAAGGCAACATCCTGTGCAAGACCAACATTGCCATTCAGACCGGCGCTTCCCTGAACGGCCGCGCCCTGGCCCAGACCGCGGTAACCCTGGACCACAACGTGCTCGTGATCCCCGGATCTGTCAAGCGATAATCACTAGTACCAACAATTACATTCAGTAAAAAATATTACCAAAAGGTCTCCGCGAGAATTCTCGCGGAGACCTTTTACCTGTTAATGGAGCATCCCCCAAGTGGCGGAGACAAACATACCCCGGCAGGCGGATACGGCCGTAGTGCGTTTGTCTTATGATTAACTCACCTTACGCACCGCCCATGATTCCCTCCCGAAGGACATCGGGACG
>CAKKRM010000190.1 GCA_919902735.1 Anaerolineales bacterium
AATAATTTTGGTCGTCGTATTTGGGGTAGATGTCCGAAGGACAGAGGGGGTCGCACCGCCCTTCACCCACAGCCCCGTTTTTGATTTGTACGTTCATTGGCAATGGATGTATAATAGCGACATCAATAAAACGGTTCGACCGTTTTACCCGCCCCTGGCGACAAGGCTGCCACATGAGGTAGCCTTCTCAAGGAATACTTGAGATAGTCAGGGGTGTTTTATTTGTCTGCCCGCCATAGATCCACCGCTTTGTTGGAAAATGTCTGGTAATAGACGGGGTCATCTTCCCAGATAAACTGCCGCACCGCACCTGCGATCATATCCGCCATTTGCAAACCGTCGTCGTGTTTTGATTTGCTCGAAACGATTTTCTTGAAGGGACGTTCCCGCCTCATCTGTTTATATGCTTGTGTAAAGTTGATTCGTAAGGATTGGATAAAACGGTCAGGCGCATCATCCAAAACCAAAACGTCATTGGCAATATCAAGCGGCGAAGCCCGCAAGGTCAGGTTAACCAACAGGCTGGTCGTCAATTCTGTGCTACTCATGGATTGAAACTTCAATGGCAAATGAGACTTTATCAACGCGGCGGCACGGACTCGAAACGCAAGCGGATTTACAGATTGGAAGAACTCCTCCTTTTGACGTGCGTTCACTTTGTAATAATGAAACTCGAAACTTGGGGAGAGATGTAGTTTCTGCCGTAAAGCAACAAGTTCAGCCAGAGATTCCCGATTTGGTAATTGCACCATGGCAACCACATAATATGCTGAACCTTGGTTGGTCAACCCCGCATCGCCTGATTCGTCCACGAAGAAGTATTGCATAGATTGCGATTATACAGCCATTGCCAGCGCATCTCAAATTTTCATCATGTATTTGCAGACAAAAGCCTGTCGCTGAGACTCCCCCAAATCCGACGATTTAACTTTTGAATCCGCCTCCCAAATTTTCGTTGTCGTATTTGGGGGACGTGTACCCGAGCGGAGCGAATGGTAGATGTCCGAAGGACAGAGGGGGGCACCGCCCTTCACCCACAGTCCCGTTTTGGTTTGGACGCAATACGCGGGGCTAAAG
>CAKKRM010000191.1 GCA_919902735.1 Anaerolineales bacterium
CAGTGATATTTTCGGCGTGTATCACTGTTCATGTTGCAAAGTACCGCGTGCTGTAACAAAAGCGGTGGGAACATGAAAGTTACAATATAATCATGCACAGAAATCCACTTTTCTGCTATATTATAAACGTCTTTATTGTTATCTTGTATTGTACGCCCATGTCAATTTAATCCGAATGGGATTTGGGTCTTAATTCATGGCTTTTCCAAAGTCCGTTTTATGTCACCCTGAGGGAGCGATTTCCAGCGACCGAAGGGTCTCTTATGCCATCGTAGAGATGCTTCGCTCCGCTCAGCATGACATGATTCGATTTTGTCAAGCGACCCTGGAAAAACCATGGGTCTTAATTCTAATATCAAATTTTTCAATCATAAAACCCGTATTTGAGGAAATTATGGAACACGAAGATGATTATCCAATTCTGGTTGCCCAGGATGGCCCGCTGAAGGGGCAGCGCTGGGCGTTGAGCCGTACCTTGATGGTGGGACGCGACCCTACCTGCGATATCAATGTTCAGGATCGGCAGGTCTCACGCTTTCACGCGCGCGTCACTCCCACGCCGGAAGGGGTGACCATGGAAGACCTCGGCAGTAAAAATGGTACAAATCACAACGGCACGGAGATTACCGCCCCCGTCATGTTGCAGGATGGCGACCTGCTTGGCATTGCCCTTGCCCAGCAATTTATCTTCCTCACTTCCGATGCCACCATGCCATTGGCGGAAGGCGGGTTGCGTCAGGGACGTTTGGTGATGGATCAGAAATCGCGGCAGGTCTGGGTGCATCAACAGCAGGTGGTGCCGCCGTTATCTGCCCAGCAATTTAAATTGTTGTGGATGCTCTACGAAAAACAGGGGCAGGTCATCAGCCGCAGTGATCTGGTTGCCGTGGTGTGGGGCGAAGATCAAATGGCAGGCGTATCCGACCAGGCCCTGGACGCCCTCATCCGCCGCCTGCGCGACAGGCTGGCCGTGCTCGACCCAAGCCACCAATACATAGACACCGTGCGCGGGCACGGCCTGCGTTTGGATAATCCCCCGAACGGCGAGTAAACTAATATGGACTCACAATCGGAAAAACTTTTAGCGCACATCATTCGCAATACGCGCCTCGCATCTCTCGCCACCCTGCGCGATGAAGCGCCGCAAGTTTCCATGGTCGCTTACGTCACTGTGGATGATTTTTCCGCTTTCTATATTCACGTCAGCAGGCTTGCCCAGCATACGATGGATATGCAAAAAAACAAACGGGTAAGTTTGCTGATTGCCGAAACCGATGACGGCCGAGCCGACCCGCAGACGCTGGTGCGCGTGTCCATTCGCGGCTCTGCTGAAATTATTCAAAACGGGGAGCCTGGCTATACTCCGATCAAAGACATGTATCTTGCGCGCTTCCCCGAAGCCGAACAATTATTCAAGCTGGCAGATTTCAGTTTCTGGCGCATCAAGGCCAAAGGCGGACGATTCGTGGCGGGTTTTTCAAAAGCATATAACATTACACCGGAAGCGCTCAAAAAAGTTTCAACACGATAATCAAGTGACAGTCACTTTAGGAGAGGGCATGGCCTCATTAAAACTTCTCGTCGTATTTGCGCATCCAGATGACGAATCAATGGGGATGGGCGGCACGCTGGCGAAGTATTCCGCTGAAAGGGTTGATACACACCTGATCTGCGCTTCACGCGGCGAGAGAGGCTGGTTCGGTTCCGAAGAGCAGAATCCAGGCCCAGACAGACTCGGCCAACTCCGCACAAAGGAATTAGAAAACGCTGTCAAAGAACTTGGCATGAAAAGCCTCTCCTTCCTCGGCTACATAGATGGCGACGTGGACAAAGCCGATCATGCCGAAGCAATTGAAAGAATCGTCACGCACATCCGCAAAATAAAACCTCAAGTGGTTGTCACCTTTCCTCCCGATGGAAATTACGGCCACCCCGATCACATCGCCATTGGACAATTCACTTCTGCCGCCATCGTCTGCGCCGCGGACTCAACTTACAAAGACCCTGAAAATCTCCCCGCGTATCGAATCTCGAAACTATACTACATGGTGGATGGCGAAAATTTCATCCATCTCATTACTCCGTTTATGGATGATATGACCTTCCCCGTAGATGACCAACTGCGCGGCGAAGTGGCGTGGAAAGAATGGATGATCACCACACGCATCGACATGGCCGCGCATTGCCACACCGCCTGGCGCGCCATTCAATGCCACCAAAGTCAATTACCCACGTTGGGAGCGCTCGCCGAAATGCACGCAGACGCCGCCGTCTCTATACTTGCAATGCAGGGAACGTTCTATCGCGCATTTAGTTTGGTCAATGGGGGAAGGAAAGTGGAGGCGGATTTGTTCGAGGGGTTGAGGTAAATTGGGCGCGGTCATTAGTTGCGGTTTTTCTTTTTAACGCCAAGCCGCAAAGATTCAAAGGTTTCCCTTTGCGACTTGGCGTTAAGAATTTCACTCGGCAAAAGTGCAATTTGTTCCCGCGGTCAGTATAAATACGGACCTTCGCTCAATCATGCTATTCCGTCACCTTTTGCGTGCGCACTGAACGCAACGAATGGGTTAACCCTGGGTTAAGGAAGCTATAATTTAGGATTCAGGATTTCGCTTGTCATTCTCCCGAAGGACATCGGGACGATGTGAGCGAAGCGAAGAATCTCTACGATTGTCTTAGAGACCCTTCGCTTTCGCTCAGGGTGACAAAGAAAAGCAGTGTTTGAGCGAAAGTTCTGGGATTAAATAATCCAAGCAGGGTTTTGCAGTCTATCGGTATGAATTTCGTGTTCGCGTAATGCGGTACGAATATCCCCAAAAATAGTGACAAATTGTAGAGTATTTGGTAAATTACCTTTGTTTGTGTTGCGGGTGGTTTCCGCTCACTTCGATTTTGGGCTAAAAAGGAGAGAGAATATGATACATATTGTGGTGGTGGGAATTTTGGTCATTGTTATAGCTGTTCTCACGTACGTTGGCGTCAACTCGGTTGATTTGATGCCTGTGCAGGCCAGCGCTCAGGCAGTACCGATTGACTGGATGTGGAACTGGCAGGTTATAGCCATATCCTTCCTGTTCGCACTGATCATGGTGCCGATATTCTATAGCATGATCGTCTTTCGGCGAAAGAAAGGGGATACGAGTGACGCCGAGCATATCGAAGGCAATACTCCCCTTGAAATTGCATGGACAGTAGTTCCACTGATTATCGTGGTTGCCTTTGCTTATATGGGCGCCTATTCCCTGGGCGAAAGCCGCCGCATTACAGATACGAATGCGATGGTGGTGAAGGTAAAGGCCCAGCAATTTTCGTGGACGTATGAATATCCTCAAGGATTCGCCTCTTCAGAATTACATCTCCCTGTCTGGAAGCAGGTAATTCTCAAAATGGAGGCGGTTGATGTGATCCACTCTTTCTGGGTGCCTGAATTCCGCGTCAAACAGGATGTTGTGCCTGGTCGTGTGACCGAATACAGAATCACCCCGATACTGGAGGGAGCCTACAAGGTTCGTTGCGCAGAGTTGTGCGGTTCGAACCATGCATTTATGGAGGGGCCAGTTATTGTCAGTTCCCAGGCAGATTATGACACATGGGTGGCGGAACAAATTGAAATCGCTTCTGCGGCAACCCCGGAAGGGCGCGGCAGAAAGCTGGCAACCGAAAATGGATGTCTTGGCTGTCATTCTGTAACGCCTCAACCCGGGCCTTCTGCTCCATCTTGGTTTGGTTTGTTTGGTTCCCAGGTCACCCTGGCGGATGGTTCAACCGCCACGGCGGATGAGACGTTCATTATCGAATCCATTCAGGATCCGGCGGCCAGAGAAGTGGAAGGCTATTCGCCGACAGTCATGAAGCCGTTCACATTCACTACCGAGGAACTAGCCGATATTATCGCGTACATCAAGTCACTTAAATAACTGGTGGAGGAACTGAAAATGAAAAAGATATATTCCATTCCGCTAATTCGCGGGATAGTATGGCAGGTGGTTGGCCTGCTTGTGGGAATCGGAATCGTAATTGGCATCCGCGCTGCGATGGGATTGCCAGCCACGGGTCCTTTCCTTGTAACTGAACACGCCTGGGTCTTTGGCGGGTTCCTTGGCACCTTCACATTCCTGGTGGGTCATGGCGTGATGGGCGACTGGTTCAAGTGGTGGCGGGGTGAAATCACATCCGATCATCACGAAGACAAACCCGGCTGGGAAAAGTATTTTGGCCCCTCGCTGGATCACAAGGTAATTGGAATCCAATATACGGTAACAGCCTTAATCGTAATGATCCTGGGCGGAACGTTTGCGTTGATCTTCCGCACTGAATTGGCATTCGAGGGAATGCAATTTCTCAAGCCCGCCCAATACAATACATTGATGTCCATGCACGGCATTGTTATGATCGTGGTGATCCTGCTGGGTATTGGCGGCATGATGAATTACCTTGTGCCCCTGCTCGTTGGCGCACACGACATGGCGTTTCCCCGTTTGAACTCTTTTGCTTTTTGGATCGTTGTCCCAGCCGCGGTTTGGCTTCTCAGCAGCATGGCCCTGGGCGGGATTGAGACCGGTTGGACGGGGTATCCGCCCCTTTCGGCGAACATGAACCTGGTTGGGCAGCAAACCTTCTTCCTGGCTGTGTTCATTGTGGGTTGGTCTTCCGTTCTCGGCGGGTTGAATCTGATTGCCACCGTTGTTCGTATGCGCGCAAAAGGCATGACTGCTTTCCGAATGCCTATCTTCGTCTGGGCTTCCATTGCCACATCCCTGATTTCATTGACCGCAACGCAGTTGATCGGACTCTCTTTCCAAATGGTTATGTTCCAGCGCCTGTTCGGCATGGGATTCTTCGACCCGGGCAAAGGTGGGAATCCGGTTCTCTTCCAGCACCTTTTCTGGTTCTACTCCCACCCTGCGGTGTACGTATTTATTCTGCCAGGTTTGGGCATCGTTTCTGAATTGTTGCCCGTTTTTACCCGCAAGCCGTTATTTGGATACAAGTGGATTGCCATGTCTTCTCTTGGCATCGCCCTGGTCGGCTTCCTGGTTTGGGCGCATCACATGTTTACTTCTGGCATGAATGAATACCTGCGCGTACCGTTCATGTACAGCACCCTGTTGGTGGCTGTGCCAACCGGTGTAAAGTTCTTCTCGTGGGCTGCCACGATTTGGAAGGGAAAGATCGACAACCCAGTTCCAACGCCAATGCTCTTTACAGTTGGGGCGGTGTTTGTCTTCCTGCTTGGCGGTTTGACCGGCCCCCCGAATGCGACCGTGTCCACAGACCTGCACTTGCATGACACCTACTGGATCGTGGGACACTTCCACGATACGATGTTCGGCGGATTCATGTTCCCATTCTTTGCGGCGCTCTACTACTGGTTTCCGAAAGCGACCGGCCGCCGCATGAACGAGACCCTGGGCAGAATCCACTTCTGGTTGATGACACCCTCGTTCTTTGTCATGACTCTCGGTATGATGTATATCGGTTTGAATGGGATGCGCCGCCGCATTGCAGACTATGACCCCGCCCTGGGTTTCCAGCCTACGCATTTTGTCCTTACGATTGCAGGCTTTCTCATTGCCCTTTCAGTGCTGGTCTTCTTCATCAATTTGATTATCTCACTGCGCAATGGTGAAGTTGCAAAGGGCAACGTTTGGAACTCCCGCTCGCCCGAATGGCAGGTGGAATCGCCCATGCCCGCTCATAACTACGAGCTCCCCTTCGAAGTGGTTGGCGAACCGTACGATTACGGTTTGGCCGGTTCGAAGTACGTTGAATTCGCAAAACATAAATAAAGGGGAGGGATTCATATGTCTCACACACAAGATAAAGCTTCTGCTCTCAAACAGGGCATTTTGATCGGCGT
>CAKKRM010000192.1 GCA_919902735.1 Anaerolineales bacterium
GGCATGACGCGGGAGGTGAGGGTTGTGAAATGAGCCATAGGTTTTCCTTCTTAAAAAGTTAGTTTATACTGTCTTTCAAATTTCCAAACATTTGCGTCCAAGGAGTGGACAATGGCGATTGTGTATCAAAACGGTGTTGCAGGAAAAATTTGCATAAGCCCTGAATGTGGCTGGAAGCCATTGAGCGAATTTTCTCCAAAGAGATTACTTGGCATACCCGTTGGCGATGGCTATAAATCGCGGTGTAGAGACTGCGCCAACGCCCAGAGTCGCGCTGAATATGCCGCCAACATAGATAAATACAGGGCTACTCAACAAAAATATGTCGAGGCGAACAAAGATCACTACCGTGAATTAAAACGCACTCATCAAAAGGCAAAACCTGAAAAGTATGACGAGGCATCTCGCAAGTATCTTGAAACACATCGCGAAGAAGTAAACTCAAGGATGCGAGAACGCCGTCAGCAGGATTTGGAACACTATCGCGAGATTGGGCGAAATTCATACGAACGTCACGCCGAAGAACGTCGCAAATACTCTCTTGAGTATTACAAACTTCATCCTGAAAAATCAGTTGCGGCGAGCAATCGTCGTCGTGCCTTGAAATACACTTCTGAAAGCACGCACACTGAAGAAGAATGGCAATCCTTGAAGGCGTTTTACAACTTCAAGTGTCTGCGGTGTGAAAGGCAAGAACCTGAAATTAAATTAACACGTGACCATGTTGTTCCATTAACAAAGGGCGGCAATGATTCAATTGATAATATTCAACCATTATGTGCTCGTTGTAATAGCAAAAAGAACAACAAGCACATTGACTATCGGTAGTTATTCCAACACAGAGCGGGGGTCAGTTACAACCCCATTAATAGCAATTGCCGCCGCCGTGACTGGGCTTACAAGGAACGTGCGCGAGCCTTTTCCTTGTCGCCCTTCAAAATTTCGGTTGGATGTGCTGGCGCAATATTGACCTACTGGAACTACATCTGCATTCATTGCGATACACGACGAGCATCCTGCTTCGCGCCACTCGCCGCCTGCTTCTTTGAAGATTTTATCCAAGCCTTCCTGTTCGGCTTGTTTTTTTACATCCTGTGAACCAGGCACTACCATCAGACGTAGCCCATCTGCAACTTTATGACCCTTCAACATCGCGGCGGCGAGACGTAAATCGGAGATGCGCGAGTTGGTGCAACTGCCGATGAAGACCACATCCACTTTTTTGCCGAGCAGGGATTGACCGGGTTGAAGCCCCATGTAATTCAGGGCTTTTTCAAAGGCGGCTTTTTGTGAAGGTTCACTGAATGATTCAACAGTGGGGACTCGATCTGTGATCTTCATGCCCATGCCAGGGTTCGTGCCGTAGGTAATCATCGGCTCAAGTTCGGAGGCATCGATCGTGATGGACTTGTCGTAGACTGCGCCTTCATCTGACGGTAATGATTTCCAGTAGGCAACGGCTTTGTCCCAGTCTGCGCCTTGCGGGGCGAACTCGCGTCCCTTGAGATATTCAAAGGTGACTTCATCGGGGGCGATCATGCCTGCGCGCGCGCCGCCTTCAATGGACATATTGCAGATGGTCATGCGCTGTTCCATGGTCAAGCCGCGGATGGCTTCGCCTGTGAACTCGAAGACGTGACCCGTCCCCCCACCAACGCCGATTTTCGCAATCAGCGCGAGGATGATGTCTTTGGCAGAAACGCCGTCTGCGAGTTTTCCGTCAACTCTTACTTCATACGTTTTTGCTTTCCTTTGAAGCAAGCATTGAGACGCCAGCACATGTTCCACTTCGGATGTGCCGATACCAAATGCCAGCGCGCCAAATGCACCATGCGTGGCGGTGTGACTGTCGCCGCAGACGATGGTCATGCCTGGCTGGGTGCGTCCGAGTTCGGGTCCGATCACGTGGACAATGCCGCGGTGTGGGCTGGTCATGCCGTGCAGGGTGATTCCGAATTCAGCGGCATTCGTTTCCATTTGCTTGATCTGGGCGGCGGCTAATGCATCAGCAATGGGAACATCTATCGGCGTGGTTGGAATCGAATGATCCATCGTCGCGAGAGTCTTCTCAGGGCGGCGGACTTTTAATCCGCGCTGGCGAAGTCCCGTAAAGGCTTGCGGGGATGTGACTTCGTGGACGAGATGCAAGTCAATATAAAGAACGGCTGGGGATTCAGGTTGTTCAGCGACAACGTGGGCATCCCAGATTTTTTGGAAGAGGGTTTTGGGCATAGTTAATTTCCAGTTATTAGTGACCATTGATCAGTTATCAGTTATCAGTTATCAGTAAACAGATACGCGCAAATCAAGCCTAGACATTACTTGCTGATTACTGTTTACTGTTTACTGTTTACTGTTTACTGTTTACTGTTTACTGTTTACTG
>CAKKRM010000193.1 GCA_919902735.1 Anaerolineales bacterium
AAAAGGAAAACAAAAAAACATGAGTAAGAAAAACAAGTTAAGAATTATCCCGCTCGGGGGGCTCGGCGAGGTGGGAAAGAATATGATGGCCTATGAGTTCGGAGGCGACATCATCGTCGTTGATGCTGGCATTATGTTCCCCAAGAACGACATGCTCGGCGTGGATTACATCATCCCAGACTACGAGTATTTAAAGAAACGGGCAGATCGGGTAAAGGCGATCATCATCACGCATGGTCACGAAGACCATATCGGCGCGATCCAACATATTGTTGCGGATATTCCCGCACCTGTGTATGCCACCCCCCTCACCCGTGGATTGATCGAAGGCAAGCTCCTTCGTAATAACTCACAGCACAAAGTGCAGATCAAAACCATTCAGGCGGGCGAATCGAGCAAGATTGGACCGTTCCAGGTCGAGTATTTCCACGTGAGCCATTCGATCCCAGATGCAGTCGGGTTGGCCATCACCACCCCTGCGGGACTGGTCATTCACATGAGTGATTTCAAGTTCGATCACACTCCCGTGGATGGCTGGCCGACGGATTTTGCGAAGCTCTCCGAGTTTTCCACCCGCGGCGTGGATTTGCTGCTCTCCGATTCAACGAACGCAGAGCGTCCAGGCTGGACACCCTCCGAGTCTGTCATTGGCCCCGCGTTTGACAAGGTGTTCGGCGAAGCCAAAGGCCGCGTGATCGTGGCTACATTTGCTTCGTTAATTTCCCGCGTACAGCAAGTGGCAGATGCCGCCGCAAAGCACGGACGCAAAATGGCAATTGCCGGCCCCAGCATGGTGGATAACGTCAAGATCGCGCGCAAGATGAAATACCTGGATATTCCCGATGAAATGATCGTGCCGGTTGATCAGGCGATGCAAATGCAGGATCACAAAGTCGTCATCATGTGTACGGGGTCGCAGGGCGAACCTTCCTCCATCGTTGGGCGTTTGTCTGCTGGCACGAACCGCCAGTTTGATCTCAAACCCAACGACACCATTGTGCTTTCCTCGCACCCCATCCCTGGCAACGAAGAAACTATTAGCAAAACCATCAACCGCCTCCTGCGCCGCGGCGTAAAGGTTGTGGACGACAGCGTTGCGCCCATCCATGTTTCAGGCCATGCCGCGCAGGAAGAACAAAAACTGCTCATCAACCTTGTGCGCCCAAGACACTTCATGCCCATTCATGGCGAGCTGCGCATGTTGAAGCGTCACGCCGAACTTGCCCAACAGGTTGGCGTTGATGAAAAAAATACCATCGTGATTGAAAACGGGCAGGTGGTTGAACTCGTCGGTAACAAAATTCAGCTTGGCGAGCGCATCCCCGGTGATTACGTCTTTGTCACTGGCGAATCCATCGGCGATATTGATAATGATGTGATGCGCGAGCGCAGTCAACTGGCGCGTAACGGCATCTTGCTCATCGACATCAGTGTGGATAAACTTACAGGCCGCCTGCTGCACTCCCCCGAGATTATCACCCGCGGCTTCGTCTCTCCTGAGGAGGCTGAAACCCTGATCCCCGAAGTGCAAAAGCGCGTGATGAGCGTTGTCCACGACGGCAAACTGGACGATGAAAAAGACATCGTCAACGCGGTAAAAAGTTACCTGCATCAGGAAACAAAACGCAGGCCGATGGTTTTTGTGACATTGAGCAAGGCGTAGTTCACCGTACCGCAAGATTTGTCTTGCGGTACGGTCATTTTATTTTCAACGCAATCTGCCGGTCCACTTTCCCCATCGGGTAATCATCCAACTCGCTGAGTTTCACCCATTTCAAATTCTTATTTTTGGGGATTGAAACAGCCTCGCATCGAAAAGCATGAACGGCAACCTTGAAATGACTGTACGCATGTTGAACAACGCCCAGCGCCGCCCCTCTCTTAACCTGCAACCTGCTCGCTGACCTCAAGGCTTTTGCCAACTCTGCGGCAGGGTTCCCACTTACCCTCGCGTTCGGAAATTCCCACATGCCACCCAGCAACCCATCCGCAGGGCGTTGCGACAACAGCGCCCGCCCCCTATTTATAATCACCGCCGCCGCATGAAGATAATGCGGCGTTTTCTTTTTTGGTTTCAAGACAGGCCGTAATTCCTGTGTTCCATTTTCACGCGCTTTGCACAGCTTCATTAATGGGCACAGCAAACAGCGCGGATTCTTCGGCGGGCATATTGTCGCGCCCAGATCCATCAATGCCTGGTTGTAATCGCCAGCTTTGCCCCTTGGTAAATTCTGTGCGGCAAGACCCCATAATATTTTTTCACCTGCGGGAGAATCTGCGAATTCGGTCACATTGTACAGGCGGGAGAATACGCGGCGCAGATTCCCGTCCAACGTGGGTTCGTCCATTTTGAAGGCAATGGATGCGATGGCTCCAACTGTGTAGCGGCCAATCCCTGGCAGCGTACGCAGATCTGTCAGATCGAGAGGCAACTGTCCGTTAAATTTTGAGGCGACGATTTTGGCGGCTTTGTGCAAATTGCGGGCGCGGCTGTAGTAGCCGAGTCCCTCCCAGGCGTTTAATACATCCCGTTCCGAAGCATTTGCCAATGAGGGGATATCGGGAAATAGCTTCATCCATTTTTCAAAATAGGGAATGACCGTTTCGACGCGGGTTTGTTGAAGCATGATCTCAGAGACCCAGACGGCGTACGGGTCGGGATGGCCACGCCAGGGCATGGCGCGCGCGTGTTTGGAATACCATTTGAGGAGGGTTGTGGAGAGTTTCATTTAATATTCAATAAAGAATTAGCCACAGAGGACACAGAGCTACTTGAGAAAAGGCTTTTAAATCTCTTTTTATCTCTGTGAACTCCGTGGCAAAAGAACTTTCCCATTGGAATACAATTTGAGAAAATAAAAAGCCGTGGCAAGGATACCACGGCTTGGAGATTGCTTCGGGAACGAACTCCCTCGCAATGACGGAACTAGAATTGAAAATACGTGCGGACGGGGACGATCTTGTGCGAGTAATTTTTTACGTACCCAAAGAGACGTTCCTGCAAAAGCATCCAATCTGCCGAGGCAAGGATGCGGCGCGCCTGGGGCATGTCGGTGGCGAGCAGACCAACCTGAATTTGCGGATACGAGCCGTAAATGGTCGCCCATGCTTCTGCGGGTTGTAAACCAAGCCTTTGCACGCCGGGCACGAATTCGCCGATGATGAATTCAAAATATTCCTGATCGCGTTCGGCGGCGATGTCCCAGGTCATAATCACTTTAACTGACATGGTATACCCTGCGGGCGTTATCCTTTTTGGTAATCCAACACGACGACTTTTGTTTCGTCGGGCAGACCGGAACGGGTCACTTTCAGGGAAGGCTGTGATTCGATCTTGCCGAGTCCCATTTCCTTTAAAAACTTATTAAGTGAATCGAGATTCAATTTTGCATCATCCGTGGAGTAATGCATCGGGATGACCAAATTCGGTTCCAGCAGGCTGACAACTTCTGCGGCTTTGGCGGCATTAAGGCTGCTCCCGCCTCCCACTGGGACCAGCAGCACGTTGACCGTTCCGAGAGCCTCCACCTCGCTTTGAGGGGGGATTTCCTGCATATCGCCAAGGTGTGCCACGGTGATGCCGTCATAATCAAAAACATAGAGCGTATTACGGACTTTGTCCTTGCTCTTTTTGCCGCCGACCGCGGTTTGCACGGCAGTGATGAAAACCTCGCCAATTTCAAATTCGCCCGCGCCAGTAATGACGTGGGTGGCGCCTTTGACTGCGTCACTGTTGTTGTGACCGGGCGCATCATGGCTGATGGTGACGATCTCCGCCTTGAGCTTCAGCGCGTCGTATCCGACCGCCTTGTGATCGAATGGGTCCGTCACCACCGTGGCGTAATTGCGCTCAGTGAGACGAAAACATGAATGTCCGAACCAGGTTATTTCCATAAAATATTGCCTCCGAAGTGGCTATTATACCTCAGGGAGGAGAGCATTAATCAGTGAGCAGTGAGCAGAGAATGAAGTTCACCTTGCCGACAGGGGTTGAATGACATCCATAAAACTCTTTACTATTCCAGGCTCAAAGGATTTTCCAGCCTGTTCCTGAATATAGGTAATCGTCTTTTTTGGCGACCATGCTTTCCGATAGGGACGATTGGAGCGGAGCGCATCCCACACGTCGATGATCGTAAAAATCCGTGCGTGGAGCGGGATATCTTCCCCCTTTAGGCCGCGCGGATATCCGCTGCCATCCCACTTTTCATGATGGCAATAAGGAATATCCAGGGCAGGCCGCAGGTATGCGATCGGATAAAGCATTTTATAGGCGCTGAGCGGGTGCTGACGCATGATGGCCGTCTCCCGCTCGGTGAGTGGCCCGTGTTTGTGCAGTATCTTATCCGGAACTGCCATCTTCCCGATATCATGCAGCAATGCTCCCTGGCGGAGATGGATTAAGTCTTCCTGGCTCACCCCAATTTCCTGGGCAAGTTGGATCGTAAGCACAGTAACGCGCTGGGAATGTCCCTCTGTTTCCTTGTCCCGCAGGTCGAGCGCAGCCGCCCAGCCTTCAAGAGTTGAGTCGTATGATTTCTGCAAGGCTTCCACGAGTTGGGCATTTTCAATCGCCACGGCGGCCTGGGAGGCAATCGCTGTCAGTATCTTTACATCTTCCTCTGTGAACGAGCCTTGCTTTTTATTCAAGGCTTCCAAAACACCCGTCACCCGATTCTGGATGCGCATTGGAACGCCAAGCAGGGAGTTCGTGTGGAAGTTTACCTGCGAAGCGACTGTGGCATTATGGCGAACATCATGATCTACATTATTGACAACCAAAGGGATATTTTTGGAAAAGATCGCCCCTGCCAGGCTGTCCGTTAATGGGATGGGAATTTCAGCCAGCTTTTTACTGTCTGCGCTGGTGGAAGCGGAGAAATATAAGCAGTCTTTTTCCTTGTTGTAGAGCAGGATACTGCCCGCTTCACATTCCAGCATTTCCACAGCCTTGACCATGATCAGATCCAGCACCTGGCCCAGCGCAAGGGTGGAGTTCAAGGTAATGTTGATCTCCATGAGGCGCTCCATCATTTGCAACATGCGTTGGAGATTGGCGGTAACAGATAAAGGCGTTTTCGCTGGCATGGCATTTTCCTCAATAACCAATGGTTGCCCGTCACCTGGCTACGGCACTCGTGAGCCATTTTCGATCTAATCTATAAGTTTAGGAATTACGCAAGACCACAAGAACTGCCGCTAATTTACCGCTCGCATTTGCTCGGTACGAACTTGCAATATACTGGGCGCGGTCAAGAATTGCGGTTTTCCCTTTTAATGCCAAGCCGCAAAGATTCAAGGGTTTTTCCTTTGCGGCTTGGCGTTAAGAATTTTATTCGACAAAAGCGCAATTTGTTCCCACGTTCAGTATAGCAATTCTTCTCAAAAATTTGGTCCATCGTTTCCAATTAGGGCTTCGGGCATTATAACAAAAAAGCCCCTAGATTTTTAATCTAGGGGCTTGAAGGCTCCTGGCCTAGGATTTGAACCTAGAACCTAGCGGTTAACAGCCGCTCGCTCCGCCTATTGAGCTAGCCAGGAACGCGAGCGAGATTATACGAACAAGCCCCAGGAATGTCAAGTAAAAATCGTTCATATCATTGCGAGCCGCCGCTCCTGCCTCTAGCAGCGAAGCAATGACGTGGTGCGTTCTTAATACCGTATCGAACTCAAATTATCCAGCTTGTCCGTTTTATGGGTGGCGGAGATCTGACGAACAGTTCCCGTCAGGCCGCGTACCACGAGAGTATCTGTGGTGATATGGTTGCCATAATAGTGAACACCCTTGAGCAGTTCGCCATCCGTGATGCCCGTTGCCGCAAAGAACACATCCTCCGAGGAAACCAGGTCGTGCATCAAAAGCACCTTGTCAAAGTTGTAGCCTGCTTCACGTCCACGGCGCAATTCGTCTTCATCACGCGCAAACAATTTGCCTTGAATTTCGCCGCCCATCGCGCGCAAGGCGCAAGCCGCGATCACACCTTCGGGGGTGCCGCCAATGCCGAGCAAAACGTCCACGCCTGATTCGGGCCAGGCGGTCATCAATGCCGCAGCCACGTCCCCATCGGGAATCTGCCGAATGCGCGCGCCAGCAAGGCGAATCTCCGCCACCATATCATCGTGGCGGGGGCGGTCAAGAATAATGGTTGTCAAATCTTCAACGGCTTTGCCTTTTGCTTTTGCAATTGCCTTCAAATTTTCGATGATGCTTTTTTCAATATTGATCTTGCCCTTCGCCTCAGGCCCCACCGCAATCTTGTTCATGTACAAAAAAGGCCCCGGGTCGAACATCGTCCCGCGCGGGGCAACCGCCACAGTGGCAAGCGAATTGGAGCGGCCAAATGCCAAAGGGCGGGTACCGTCAATTGGATCCACAGCAACATCCACGTCAGGTTTTGAACCGTTGCCCACGATCTCGCCATTGAACAACATCGGAGCGCTATCCTTCTCCCCTTCCCCGATGACGATGATCCCGTTCATATCTACTGTGCTGAGGACGAGACGCATCGCATTAACTGCGGCCTGATCGGCCCCTTCTTTATCGCCTCGTCCCATATAGCGGCCTGCCAACATCGCCGCGGCTTCGGTCACACGCGCAAGTTCAAGCGCGAGGTTGCGTGTGGGGGTTGCGCCAAGAACATCCATGATGCCTCCAGATTATAGAATGAACCAAACGAGGAAGTAATACCCGATCACCGCACCCCACAACCACGAGTCAATGCGGTCGAAGAAGCCGCCATGGCCGGGAATAATATCGCTCGAGTCCTTGATGCCAGACTGGCGTTTGAACATACTCTCGCCGAGGTCTCCCAGCGGCGGCAAGGCTCCAAGTAAAAATCCCATTATGGCGCCCTGCCAGATGGTGATGTCGCTCGTCAGGTTTCCAAAGGTGATAAATACATATACATAAAAGCCGCCGGTGATCGTCGCTGTGAAAACACTGGCGACATAGCCTTCCCAACTTTTCTTCGGGCTGAGACGCGGCGCCATTTTATGTTTTCCATACGCCCTGCCAATGGAGTATGCGCCCGTATCTCCCGACCAAACACAGAACATCACCAGCATGAACCACCAGCCGCCTTCAGGCAGGTTGCGCAATTCAAGCAGGTATGCGCCGATCCAGCCAACGTACACCAGGCCTGCCACAGTCACTCCAAAATCAAGCGCGGCATGATCTCTGCCGCGCTCGTACGCATAAAGGTGATAGGCCAAAGAGACCAGGATCGTCGCCGCAAAGACAGGCATGGCATTTTCAGGAAAGAACATGCGCGCGATCAAAACAAGCGCCACGCCTCCTACCGTGATCTGCATCTGCGGTTCGAACTTCACCGCGCGGAAAAGATGCACGTACTCCCACGCCGCGCCAATGAGAAATGTGCCCATCAATAGAAAATAAAAGATGCCGCCAAGAATTATGGCGGGCATTCCTATTAAAGCCAATCCGAGAGCAGTGACGAGTCTTCTACGCATTGGATTCCTGAAGTTCCCCCGAAGATACCTTTCCAAAACGCCTGTCGCGGTGGGCAAAGGTCTCCAGCGCGCGGCGATATTCTTCCTTGTCGAAATCGGGCCAGAAGGTTGGGGTGATATACCACTCCGAATATGCCGCCTGCCAGATGAGGAAATTGCTCACCCGTAATTCGCCCGAGGTGCGGATGATTAAATCAGGGTCGGGCACGCCTGCGGTGAATAAATATTTATTCACCAGTTCGTCGGTCACTTCCCCGGCTGGGATGCGGTCGTTGATGATCTTTTGAATGGCGCAAACGATCTCGTCCCGCCCGCCGTAATTAAAGGCAACGTTCAAAACAAGGCGGTCGTTGTTCTTGGTTAACTCAATAGCGTTCAGCACTTTCTTCTGGATGCTGGGGTCAAGTCTCTCCAGTCGCCCGATGTGGCGGAGCTGCACGCCTTCCTTGTGAAGTTCGTTTAATTCACGGTCAATGACATTCTGAAGGATGAGCATTAACCCGTTGACCTCCTCGGCGGGACGTCCCCAGTTTTCGGTGGAAAAAGCGTAAATCGTTAAATATTTCACGCCAAACTCAACCGTGGAACGGATGACGCGGCGCAGGTTTTCCGTCCCTGCCTTGTGGCCTGCCAAACGCGGCAGGCCGCGTTGAAGCGCCCAGCGTCCATTGCCATCCATGATCATGGCAACGTGCTGG
>CAKKRM010000194.1 GCA_919902735.1 Anaerolineales bacterium
GAAGTCCGCTCGTGGTGGACAAGCTCCGCTGTCACCGCACCGAGTTACGCCTTGACCAAATTCACCTTCACGGGACAGTACGCCTATATCATCCCCGTAGGGGACATGGACGACCCCTCCACAACCGCGAGTGAAGGCTTCGGGTTGATGCACTACGGCGCAAGGATGTACGACCCCGCTTTAGGACGTTTCACCTCCGCCGATACCATTGTCCCTGGCGGGGCGCAGGGGTATGATCGGTATGCGTATGTGAACAATTCGCCGTTGAATTATGTCGACCCAAGCGGGCATGAACCCAAGTATGGTTGTTATGCTTCCACTAATGGCACATGCACCAATGCGAATGGCACGCCCTTGTCCAAAGAGAAAAGAGAGGACAAAAACCCAAAGGACATGGAAACAAGTGATGAAGGCGAGGAATCTATAAAGTTTTGGGAAGAATATAGAGAGTATCCTTACCCAGATGCAGGTGAAACTTGTACTATTGGTTGGGGACATGTACTACCTAACAAGGGTAGTGTTGGATGTAGTGGATGGCCTAACAAGACGTATGGAAACGGAATATCACGAGATTTAGCACAGTGGTGGTTTGACGATGATATTGCAAAGTTTGAATCTCTTATTAATGACACCATTACTGTAGAACTCACTCAAGCGCAATTTGATGCTTTAGTCAGTTACACATTTAATACAGGAGACCAGCCAGAAAATCCGTATTTATTAAAGGGAATACCTGAATTAATCAATAGCGGAAATTTTGAAGCTGCTGCAGAGGCAGTTAGAAGCGGACCGAATACTGTAAAAGACCCCACAAATGGAGCGGATGTATATCTTCCAATTCTCGCAGAGCGCCGTCAGGCAGAATTTAACCTCTTTTTGTATGGCATATATTATCCATAAATTTATATTAGGATATTGCTATGAAACCAAAAATTAATTCTACGTTTCTTGTTTTTTGTATTCACTTTTGCATTCTCTTACTGGGCGGTTGTATTCAAAGTACATTACCGACTCCTATCCTTGAGCCAACTCTCTCTCAAACATCACAGTCAACTATTACAATCACTACAACACCTACTTTGAATTACAAAACGGTCGTCCTTACTCCAGAAGATGTATTTTCATTGCCTGAGTTAATTGAATGGAGCACGCCTAGTTCAGAAGATTTTTGTGAGCATATTCCAATCCCACAAGTCACCTCAACCTCCAATAATTTCTCTCTTCTTTCTGGAAGATTTGTATTATGTATTTATGAGAGGTCATTTACTGCAATGGATTTGGATACAGGTACTTTAGTGTCGACCAATGATGAAAGCGGTGACATCGTTTTAGGAAGTCCAGGAGGAGGTGGCGAGAATCCTACTTATGGTGTATTAGCGCGAAACAATGCATATCTTCAAAATGCATACGTTAATGAGGCGTGGCCTAATCATTCAGGAGCGAATAAACTTAGTTATGAATATTGCGAAAGCATGTTGCGAAACCAGACTGACCAGGGAGGTATGTATATTGGGGAGCAAATTGTCGGGGATATAGCCTGTATAAGAACCACAGAAGGTCAGATTACACTACTTCGAGTAGAAAAGATTTACCCCGCTGTAACTTTAAGTGTAGAGTTTTCGTTTACCATCTTGAGAAATGAATGAATCTTCGCCGAATAAGCATCTGTTGATGCTGTGAGAACCTACCCTCTACTTCCTCTCCGACCACCCTTCGACAAGCTCACATCGTCCCGATGTTCTTGCGGGAGGGCAGGCTCTCGGCTCCACCAGCCTCACCACCGACAAAGCAGGGACAAAAATCTCCGAGATG
>CAKKRM010000195.1 GCA_919902735.1 Anaerolineales bacterium
AACGATATTCAAAATATACCTTGCCCGTGTTCACATATTCTTCGATCAATTGCGGCTCGGTCTCGCTCCAGAACTTTAAACAAAACGGACATTGGAAATCGCCATATTCCACAATATGCACAGCCGCTTGCGGGTCGCCCATCGTATTGCTTTGCGTGATCTCACGTGGAACTTCCCCAGCCACTTGAACGTTATCCGGGAGGAGTTGCTTCACGAAATCTGCGCCCGCGAAGATTAGCGTCCCTACAAAACCTGCCGCGCAGAGGATGACCCCACACCCGCCCGCCGCCAGCCATATCGTCCAATTGTGCTTTGGCTTTTCTTCAAATACTGGTTCGTTCGGAATTTGGTCTTCGATCATTTTGCTCCTCCGGGAAGTTCAGATTGTACCGTGAAATTATTATGTCATCTTACTTGCTTCGGCAGGCTCAACCCACCGCCTTCGGAGTTGAGTGCGTAAGGTGAGTTAAATAAATGCCACAAATGAAATCGTTTTTTTCGTTATAATCCTTTCCATGAATACATTCAACTCTCGCGGGTATTTATTCAAACAGATGCTTGCCGCGCTCACCGGCGGATTTGTGATCTTTTCAGCCATCGTCATCATGTGGATGATCGGCTATCAACTGGCGTACGCGGGGCGGATATTCCCTGGCGTATCCGTGGCGGGGGTGGACCTTTCTGGCCTTGCCCCGGATGATGCCGCGCTGAAATTAAGCCAGACCCTTTCCTATCCTATCACTGGCAAAGTATTGTTCCGCGATGCCGATAAAATCTGGCTCGCATCCCCGGTTGAATTGGGCATGGTCTTCGACCCATCTGCCAGCGCCTTCGCCGCGTATGACTTTGGGCGCAAAGGCGGCTTGTTTGCCGCACTCTCAGGGCAGGTCAGCGCGCGCGGCCTCGGTGCGGATGTTGCGCCTGTGGTGATCTTCGATCAGCGCGTGGCTTATGCCTATTTGCAAAATATCGGGGCGCAGGTAAATCAGTCCGTGGTAGAAGCAAGCCTCCGCGTGGAAGGAACGAATGTCGTCTCGCAGCCAGGTCAATTGGGGCGGGCGTTAAATCTCGATGCCACATTAATCTATCTCGGCGGGCAATTGCAATCCTTTCGCGATGGGGAAGTTCGGCTTGTGATTCAGGAGACTTCGCCGAAGTTGTTGGATGTTTCTTCACAGGCCGAAGCCGCGCGCCGCATCCTCAGCCAGCCGTTGACGATTGCCGTTCCAAATTATCAGCAAGACGACCCTGGCCCGTGGATATTTGATGTGCCCGTTGTTGCGAATATGCTGGCGGTGAATACCGTTGAAAATGGCGGCGTTACTGAAATGCAGGTGGGGCTTGACCCGAATAAATTGCGTGTGTCCTTGAATGATCTAAAGGTGTTGGTGGATCAAAACCCCGCCAACGCGCGCTTCGTTTTTAATGATGAAACCCTCCAGATCGAAGCGATAGCCGCCTCTGCCATTGGCCGCGCCATGGATGTGGAAGCCAGCATCAAGGCTATTAATGAAGCTTTGTTGCGCGGCGAGCATACCGTTGTGTTGAACATTGTAGAACAGCAACCTGCCGTTGCAGATACAGCGAGCGGCGCGGAATTGGGCATCACACAGCTTGTGGCCGAGCAGACAACCTATTTCTATGGTTCCAGTTCTGCGCGCATTCAAAATATCAAAGCCGCGGCGGAGCGTTATCACGGTCTGCTGGTTGCGCCCGGTGAAACTTTTTCCATGGGCAGTGTGTTGGGCGATGTCAGCCTTGAGAATGGCTTTGCTGAAGCGCTCATTATCTACGGCGGACGCACCATTAAAGGCGTGGGCGGCGGTGTGTGTCAGGTCAGCACCACGCTTTTCCGAACCGTGTTTTTTGCAGGTTTTCCTGTCGTTGAAAGATACTCTCACGCCTATCGCGTTTCATATTATGAAAAAACCATCAGCGGCGCAATTAACCCTGACCTAGCAGGTATGGATGCAACCGTATACTTTCCGCTTGTGGATTTCAAATTCCAGAACGACACCCCCTACTGGTTATTGATGGAAACCTATGTTGTTGGCGAAACCCTTACCTGGAAGCTTTATTCCACCTCAGATGGGCGCAGTGTCACATCGGAAACTACAGGTCCGGGCAATGTTGTGCCTCCGCTGCCGCCAATCTTTGAAGAAAACCCGGAGTTGAAGGTAGGAGAAATAAAACAAGTGGATTATCCCGCCCAGGGCGCAGATGTGACTGTAACGCGGACTGTTTGGCGCAATGGTCAAATCTATTTTACAGATCAATTCCAAACGCACTACCAACCGTGGGCGGCAGTGTGTGAATATGGCCCCGGCACCGAAAACCCCGAAAGAGCCGCCAGGAAAAGTAAACTCTGCCTCACGCCAAATACCTAACTCGGACAAGCCGAAAAAGATTTAAACACAAAGGGCGCAAAGTACACGAAGGAATAAAAACAAGATTTCCCCTTTGCGACTTTCGTGCCTTTTGTATTTGAAGTTTTCTTGCCTTCGTTCTGTGCTTTCCATCCTGTAATGTCCCAATGTTATACTTCGCGGGTCAAATCGTTTACAATACGGGCAAAGGAAGGAGAATGCAATGATGGGTGAACCTGTGGTCGTTATGCTTGTGGAAGATAATGCAGATCATGCCGAATTAGTGATTCGCACCCTGGAAGATCATCGCATTGCCAACAAGATTCAACACTTTCGGGATGGGCAGGCCGCCCTGGATTATCTCTTCAGGAGAAGGGAATATGAAGCCCCCGAATCAAGCCCGCGCCCTCATATGATTCTGCTGGATTTACGCCTGCCGCGTGTGGACGGTCTGGAAGTGCTCCGCGTCATCAAGGAAGAGGAGGCGCTGAAGAATATCCCCGTCATTATTCTCACCACCTCAGAGGCTGAAAAGGATGTGGTGCAGGCCTATGGCAGCCATGTCAATAGCTATCTTGTAAAACCTGTTGGTTTCGAAGAATTCAGCAAACTGATGAACGATCTCGGCTTTTACTGGCTCGGCTGGAATACCCACCCACGCGTTTAATACCAAATGTCATACGACACCATCAATATTTTACTGATTGAAGACGAAGACCCTCACGCGGAATTAATCCAACGCGCTTTTGAAGATCAGAATTCCCGCGCCCGCATCCACCGTGTCAAATCTCTGGTTGAAGCGCGGGCACAGATGCTCCTTCAGGAACCTGCGCTCATCATCGCAGACTGGCGCCTGCCGGATGGCGAAAGCATGGAACTGCTCCCGAACCATCACGACCCGCTTACCACCCCCATTATTCTCATGACAAGTTACGGCAACGAACGCATTGCTGTGGAAGCGCTCAAATCCGGCGCGTTGGATTACGTTGTCAAATCCCCCGAATCCATGCTGGATATGCCCCACCTTGCCGAACGCGCAATTGAACAGTGGGCGGCCCGCGCCGAACGCACCCGAATGCAACGAGCCCTGCTGGAAAGCGAAGCGCAATTCCGCCTGCTGGCAGAGAATGCCAGTGATATGATCTCCCGCCTTTGGATAGATGGGCGTGTGCTATACGTCTCCCCTGCCTGCGAAACCATCCTGGGGTATACACCGGAGGAACTCACTGGAACCGTCAGCTTCGACATTATTCATCAGGAAGACCGCCCCTTTGTAACAAAACTCTTCAAAGAAAAACCCCTCGATTCCACGTATACAATGGCATATCGCGCCCGCCACAAAGATGGAAATTACATCTGGCTGGAATCCTCAGCCCGCGCCATACTGGACCGTAAAACTGGCGACCTCCTCGAAGTGCAGACCGCCTCCCGTAACATTACCGAAAGAAAAAAAGCTGAAAAAGCCCTGCAGGATGCTCACGATAATCTTCGCGAGGCATACGAAAGAACAATCGAAGGCTGGGTGCGCGCGTTGGACCTGCGTGACCGCGAAACGGAAGGCCACACCCAGCGTGTCACTGAGTTGACCCTCAAGGTAGCCGCAACGCTTGGGTTTACAGAAGAGGAACTCTCCCACATTCGCCGCGGCGCACTGCTGCATGATATGGGCAAGATGGCCATCCCCGATGAAATCCTGCAAAAGCCCGGCCCCCTCAATGAGACGGAATGGGAAAAAATGCGCCGCCACCCAACCTATGCCTACGATATGCTTTCTCCCATAGCATATTTGCACCGTGCCCTTGAAATCCCCTTCTACCACCATGAACGCTGGGATGGCAGCGGATACCCGCACGGGCTGAAAGGCGAAGATATCCCCCTCGTGGCGCGCCTCTTCGCCATTGTAGATGTGTGGGATGCATTAAGCACAGACCGCCCCTACCGCAAAAAAATGCCCCGCTCTGAAGTCATAAAATATTTACGAGATAATTCAGGAAAACTTTTCGACTCGAAACTTGTCGAAGTATTCATGTCCGTCATCGAAAAAGAAACATCTTGAGTATTTCAGTGTGCATGCAAAGGTTGTCAGCGGTTTACGCTGAAGCCGCCGTCTCCGGCGGCGTTTGACGAGGGAATTCCTGCGCCGAGGACGGCGCAGGGAGCAGATTACCTGACATGTTTTGCATGCACACGTATTTCACCGTTTATTTGACACTCCCTCCCACTTCGAGTATCCTTGCGCCTGTTCGGGCAGGCCCGGCGCGGCAAAGCCTTTCGAACCCCGCCAGGATCGAAAGATAGCAACGGTAAGGAAGAGTCTTTGGGCGCCGCCGGTAGCCTGCCCGGGCATTTATCCCCTCTTTTTCTTTATATAATCCCCACGGTCACAAATTCAATAAATCATGAATTCGCTCCGGAGCGCGGACTTCAGCCTGCTTTGCCCCTGCAAAACCGCAGACTAAAGCCTGCATTCCGCTCAATCTGTGATTTACTGACTGATGTTACGCACCGTTCCGACACTTGCGCCGCGCGCTAGTACCCGAACAACATGAAGATGTAGGGTAAAAGTGGCTGAATTTCGCCGCTTTTACCCATCAATTTTAAGTTGTTCGGGCACTAGTGCGGTGAGGTTTGACTGGAAAGCAAGCCTGAATTACGAGAACCTTCGGGACGTTTTGCGTAAGGTGAGTTACTGAAATTGCGCTTTTTCAAAAGCGGGAAACGCAATTTATCACCGCGCTGGGTATAATTCCAATATGACATCCTCAAACATAATAAAGTTGGTTATTACAACCAGCATCGGCATTGCGCTGGGGCTTGTTTATGGCTGGGTCATTGACCCCATCGAATATACCGATGTGCCCCCAAACATCCTCAGGGAAGATTACCGCGCCGACTACGTGCTCATGGTTGCAGAAGCCTACCAAAGCGACGCAGACGCCGAAATCGCAGTCCGCCGCCTCGCCATATTGGGAAGCGAATCCCCCGCGCTCATCACCGCATCCACATTGGAATACGCCAACTCCAACGGTTTCACACAAAATGAAATCACAGCCCTGCAAAACCTATTAACCGCCATGCAGACGTATCAACCGCAGGGGATTAACAACCCATGAGCAGACTCACCCTCCGCAGCGCCGCCCTCCAACTCACCCTCGCGCTTCTCATCGGACTTGGGCTTGGTCTTGTTTACTCCTGGTTTCTCTCCCCTGTCACATACGTGGATGCAAACCCCGCCATCCTGCGCGCCGACTTCAAAGATCAATATCGTATCGTCATCGCCGCCGCCTACGCATCCACGCACGATCTTGCCCGCACACGCGCCCGCCTCGAACTGCTTGGCGATATTGACCCCGTTGGTGAACTCAGCGCACAGGCGCAGCGCATGTTGGGCGCAGGTGAATCCTTCGAAAAAGTCCGCCTGCTGGCGCAGCTCGCCACAGACTTGAATCAGGGTTTTGCCAGCATTCCCACCCCCACATCATTTACAGTTCTCGATACTCCCCAAAGCCCTGCCACAGACTTGATTACCGAAACGCAAACTATAACCATCGAAGAACCCCCCACACCATTTCCAACCATAGTATTCGAGCAAACACCCATCACCCCAGTCGTGGCAGAGATCAATACACCGCGTCCCACAGTCACACCCAACCCCGCGCCTGGCGCGCCTTTCGCCCTCGTTGGGCAGGATGCAGTCTGCGTCCCTGGCTCACAGCCCGGCCTCTTGCAATTCACCCTCATGGACTCGCGCCGTCGGGAAATGGCAGGCATCGAGATCATCGTCACATGGAATCAGGGTGAGGACCGCTTCTATACCGGATTCAAGCCCGAGCTTGGGAATGGATACGCAGACTTCGTCATGCAAGCCGATACCGTGTACAGCATCCGCATCGTGGAGGGCGGGGCTTTTGTTCCCAACATCAGCGCGCCTGCCTGCGCCGACCCCAATGGCGTGAATTATCCCGGTGGCTTGCTGCTCACATTCCAACAGCCATAAATATCCTGCAACCAAGCCCGTTATCATTCGTTATATTCAGCAGACAAAAATCAAGGAGCAACGAATGAATATCTCATATCCACAACAAAAACCCGGCCTTGTCACAGCTATCGCAGTGATGACCCTCGCCAGCGGCATAATCAACCTCTTTTGGGGGTTTGTAGCTTCGGCTACCGCGCTTAGCACCCTCATCGGCGTGGTCTGCCTGCCAATCACAATTCTCCCCACCATTCTTGGAATCTTCGAGATCATTTATGCGGCCAAACTCTTAAGCGCACAGCCGCAGCCGGTACAACCATCCCAGCCGATTGCGATCTTCCAGATTTTGACCTTTCTGATGGGCAACATTTTCTCCATGGTGGTCGGCATCCTGTCGCTCATCTTTTACAATGATGTGACCGTCAGGGATTATTTCTCCCGCCTGAATGGACAGCCCGCTCCCGCCTCTCCCGCCCCCGTGCCTGTTCTGCCCCAACCGGCTGATCTGCCCGTTGAGGAACCCCCCGCACCGCAAGAAATCGAAACCCTGAAACCAAAGAGAAAACCAGGCGCCCGCAAAACCGTGTAAATTTCTGTGAGTACCCGGCCCGTCGTCACTTACTGACGACGGGTTTTTGATTTAATACCTGATGTTACGCACCGCCTATGATTCCCTCCCGAAGAACATCGGGACGATGTGAGCGGAGCGAAGGGTCTCTAA
>CAKKRM010000196.1 GCA_919902735.1 Anaerolineales bacterium
TCACCACTCGCCCACACGCGCCCCGGCAAACCGACGCCGGGCGGAAATTCAATTTGCCGCGTGGCTGTTTCAAATTCCGGGAATGACAGCGACGGCGGGTGCCAGGTTCCAGTGCAGCGGAGCACGTTGGCTTGCGAGTTTGCGCTCCACAAGATACTCCACACCTCGGCGTGATCCCAATCCAGACTCTCGCAGATGGCTTCCAGAAGCCGTGGCGCAGCTTCCGCCAACGTCGCGGATTCAGCTAATGCACGAGCGACCGCGTATTGCGTGGCGAGACGCTTTTCCGCGTGCTTGCGCTCGGTGATGTCCCGTGCAATCACTTGGAAGCCAACAATACTCTGGCCATCCAGTACCGGAGAAGCGTTTTGACCGAACCACCGAACTTCTCCCGAATTTGTTTGGAATGGGAATTCGACGTATGGCGATGGCAGTTTCCCAAGAAATTGACGGAAGTACGTTGTCTGCACTTTTCTGCGGTAGTCCGGCAGAATAAGGTCCAGGTAAGACAACTTCCTTAGCTCCTCAAGTGAATAGCCGACCACTCGAAGCGCCGCAGGATTTGCGTACGTGAATTTGCCGTTCCGATCCGTGGAGTAGATAATGTCTGAGGCGTTTTCAACCACCTCGCGGTACATTTTCTCGGATTCTTGCAGCGCCTGATTTGCCTGTTTACGTTCGGTAATATCGCGAGCCACGCCAAAGATTCTCATCACCCGGCCCGCCTCATCTTTTTCTGGCGCCACGCGATCTTCCATCCACCGGTATTTCCCATTAAAGTCAAGAATCCGGTATTCACGTATGCCCGGACGTCCAGTTACTATGATTCTTATTGTTTGGGCCTGGATGGCGGGAATATCCTCCGGATGGATCAGGCTAAACCAACGTTTCGGGTCAGCCATAAATTCAACTGGCCGGTAGCCGAGCACCTCTTGCGTGCGCTCGCTGACGAATTCAATTGATCCTTCAAACGGATTATCAGCCGATTGCCTGATCTGGTAGACGATTTCGTCTATGCCATTCAAGACCATGCGATATGCTTCCTCGCTTTTGCGCAGTGCCTGCTCTGCTTGTTTGCGCTCGGTGATGTCGCGTACCACAGTGACGATGTAGCCTCGATCAAGCCGGACATATTTTATGTTGACTTCCACAGGGAATATCGAACCGTCCTTCCGTCGGTGGGTACCTTCCCACAACAAGACGCCTGAATTGCGGAGCTCCTGCATGTCCCTTGTAAATACGGATTGGTCGAGCATGGGATCGATATCGAAAACGCTCAGAGCCAGAAATTCCTCACGACTATAGCCAAGATCCAGGCAACCCTTCTCATTAACATCGAGAAACCGGCCAGTTTCCGGATCAAGGACTTCAATTGCGTCATTAGAGCGATCTATCAGTGTTCGAAACAGTTTGAGCGCTTCCTCCGCCTGCTTGCGCTCGGAAATATCACGCAAGACAACACAGAACACTTGCTTTCCTTTCTGGAGAGTGGCGTGACCGCTTACCTCCACATCAACCAGGGATCCGTCTTTCCTCCGATATTTTCTTTCACCGATGAAATGCCCTTTCTTCCTGATGATCAGATTGATATTCTTATCAATGCTCTCTCTCTCATGAGCAATGAAGTCGTAGAGAGTCAGCTTTTGAAGTTCTTCGACTGAATAGCCCAGGAGTTTTTCAAACGAAGAGTTTGCAGTGATGACGCGGCCAGTTTCGGCATCAATGAGGAAGATGCTTTCCGTTGCTTGTTCGACCACGGCACGATATCGTTCTTCACTCTCCCTCAGCGTCGAGAGCAGGCGGGCATTTTCCAATGCAACGGCGATGTGGTTGGCAAAGGCCGCTATCGCGGGGACGTCGTCAGCCGTTAGTCCAGCGCCGATCATGTTTAGCAGACCCTGCACCTTCCCTTCAGTGACCAAAGGCGCGAAAACCCCGGGCGCTTCGCCGAAGACTTTAAGAATACGCCCAAGAATGGAGCGGGCTGCCCCCGGGATCAATTGCGCGACGACGATGCTGGTGTCAGGCACGAAGACCGCCTCGCCGGTTTCCATTACGCGGCGGTACACATCCACTTCCGCTACGAGAATGGGGTAATTCTCGGCCTTGATGCCGACCAGTTTCTCTAGTCGAGCCAGAGCCTTTTGGATCTGCCCCGGCTCGGCGACGGCGCGCACCACCAGGCGCTTGCCGGTTTCATCCAGCAGGCTGAGGCCGCCGCGCAGGCCCAGCCCGACAACCTTCTCACCGAAGACGCGAAAGACATCGTCCTCCGAATGGGCCAAACGCTGAAGCGAAGTTGCCGCCAGGTTTAGGGCGTGCAACAGTTCCGTTTGCTGCTTTTTCTTTATCGTGGTTTTACTCATACCAGTAATCCTTATCGCAAAATTACGCTATTCTATGCGTATCAAACTGTCATCGGGCTGGCAGGCTCACTTATCATATATCAATATATCTGTAATGAGGGTGGCATCTGTTGCATGTTTATTTTTCCTCGAAATCGCCAACGACTGTCATGAATACTTCCGCCAACTGCGGGTCGAAATGTTTCCCGCTTTGTTCACGGATGTAATCCAGCTTTTTTTTCTTTTGTCCCTGCCTTGCGGTAGGGACGGTTCGAAAAATCAGTCAATGGATTGGCAGTTTTCAAACCTGGAAAATCGCTCATAAGGATTAGTCCCCTTCATTGCCAGAAAGAAAGTTCTGAATCATCTTCAGTAGGGCCTTCAAGTTGACGGGCTTGCTGATGTATTCATCCATACCCGCCGCAAGACAGCGTTCGCGGTCACCTTGCATGGCGAACGCCGTAAGCGCAATGATCGGAGTGTATTGGAATTCGGTTTCGCTCCTGAGTCTTTGCGCGGCTTCCAATCCGTCCATGACGGGCATTTGAACATCCATCAGAATCAGATCAGGGTGAACCTTTTTCGCCTGGGCGATTCCATCCATGCCGTTCCTGGCAGACTCCACTTTGTATCCCGCATATCCCAGGTAATCTCTGATCACCATGATCACCTGATCGGTATCTTCAACCAGCAGGATGGTTCGCCTGTTCTCGCCCGGTTTGATTGCGGGAAGCTTGCCGGTGACCTTCCTCCTGGATGTGGTATCTGTCGCTAAAGCAGGTTCCCATGGCAATGAGATTGTGAAGCGACTGCCCTTCCCGGGTTCGCTGGCAACGTTGACACTGCCGCCGTGCAGGCGTGCCATCTGCGCAACCAGCGCCAGGCCCAGACCTGTGCCGGTGCTTTCGCGCGCCAGACTCGAATCCAGCTGCACAAATGGCTGGAACAAAAGCGTTAGGTCGTTTTCAGTGATGCCAATCCCGCTATCCCAAACCGTGATCGTCATCTTGTTCTCATCCCGATATCCATGAACCTCCAGCCCAGTCTTTCCACCTTCAGGTGTGAACTTTATGGCGTTGCTTAACAAGTTGATGATCATTTGTTTGAGACGGCGATTATCCGCCCATATCAGACCCAGGCCGTCATCAATTTCCAGCCCGATATCCTGATGTTTTTTCTGCGCCAGTTCCTTGACCATTCGTAAACCGGACTCACACAGCAAGCGGATTTCCACTTTGCTGAAATCGAGTGTGATCTGACCGGCTTCGATCTTGGCGAGATCGAGGATATCGTTGATCAGGGTCAACAGATGGTGACCGCTCTCGCGAATATTATGTACATACACCTCTTGTTTTTCATTCAGCGGACCGACAATTTGTTCCTCCAGGCTTTCGGAAAGCCCCAGGATACCCGTCAGCGGCGTTCGCAGTTCGTGGCTCATATTGGCAAGAAACTCATCTTTCACGCGCACAGACCGTTCCAAATCAATATTGGCGCGGTTTAAATCGGCGGTGCGCTCGGCCACGCGCTGTTCGAGTTCGGCGTTGAGTTTCTGGATCTCCTGCTCTGCCTGCTTGCGCTCGGTGACATCCTTGCCGGTAGAAACAAAATGGGTGATGTTTCCGCGTGTATCCTTTAATGGGGTAATGGTTTGGTCATAGTAGAAAAGTTCGCCGCTCTTTTTTCTGTCTATCACCTCGCCGCGAAACACTTCGCCCAAGAGGATGGTCATCCATATTTTCTGGTAATACCCAGCCTCCATCATCTCCGAATTGAGAATACGCGGTGATTTGCCGACAGCCTCTGCTTTGCTATACCCTGTGACAGCCTCGAAAGCGGGGTTGACGTATTCGATTATGCCATCCTGATCTGTAATCATGGTGATGTCTGCCGATTGCTCCACGGCGTTGTGGAGTTTTGCAGCCTCTTCTTCCGCTCGTTTTCGTTCAGTAATGTCGAGGATGACGGCATGAAAAACGCGCTTCCCTTCATAATCTGACAGTTGCAGATGGACTTCAACGGGGTAGTGGCTGTCATCCGCGCGGCGATGAACGGTGTGGAAGATCAACTTCTCCTGTTCGAGGCGAAGCAGTGGCTCGATCACTTTTCGAAAGGAGACTTCGTCGAATTCGGGTTTCAAGTCCAGGGGCGTCATGGCGCTCATGGCTTCGCGGGTGTAGCCCAGATTGCGAAGCGCGCCCTGGTTTACGTACTGAAAGCGCAGAGTCTCGGCATCGAAAATATAGATTTCGTTGAGGCTGGATTCCAAAACGTTCAGGAGTTGCGCCCGTTCAACCTCCGCTTGTTTGTGCTCGGTGATGTCTTCCACCACCGAGATGAAATACTTCGGCTCGCCGGATGTCTCTCGCACTAACGACACAGTCAGATTGATCCAGACGATGGAGCGATCTTTGCGGATGTAGCGCTTCTCCATTGAGTACACTTTGATCTCATCCGCTAACATCTGATGGACATAGTTCAAATCGGTCTGCAAATCGTCGGGGTGGGTGATATCTTGAAAAGTGAGACCGGGCAGTTCGTCGCGGGTGTAGCCGACGATGTCGCACAGCCGTTGATTGACGCGCAGCCAGCTGCCGTTCGTGCCTACGTGGGCGATGCCGACAGCGGCCTGCTCGAACGTGGTCCGGAAACGCTCTTCGCTGTCGTGCAATTGCTCCTCCGTCCGTTTGCGCTCGGTGATATCCTGCTGGATGGCGACGAAGTGCGTGATCTCGCCTTCCGGGCCGCGCAGTGGCGTGACGGTTTGGTGGACGGTGTAGTGGTTGCCAGCCCGGTGGCGGTTGATCATCTCGCCCTGCCAGACGTCACCGGCTAGAATTGTGCGCCACACTTTCTCGTAGAACTCGCGCGGGTATAGCCCGGACTTGAGGATGCGGGGCGTGCGGCTAACAGCCTGCTCCACCGTGAAGCCGGTGATGCGGCTGAAGGCCGGGTTGACCCATTGGATGATGCCCTCGCGGTCGGTGATGAACACGGCATTGGCGGCCGTATCCAGGGCGGTGGCTTGCAACCGGAGTTTTACTTCCGCCTGCTTGCGTTCGGTGATGTCGCGCGCCACGCCGAATGTTCTCACCACCTTGCCCGTCTTGTCCTTCTCTGGCGACACTCGGTCTTCCATCCAGCGATATTCCCCGTTTGTATCTTTTATACGATAATGACGCAGGCCCGGCAGTCCGGTTTTCATGATGCTGGCCGTTTGAGATTGAACGGCTGGAATATCCTCAGGGTGGATCAGGCTGCGCCAGCGAGTTGGGTCTGTAATAAAGTCAGTTGGCCGAAAACCGAGGATTTCCTGCGTTTGTTCGCTTACAAATTCAACCGTTCCGTCGACCGAACTGCCTTGCGGGTAATTGACCTGGTAGATGATTTCATCCACACCGTTCAAGATCATGCTTTGTTTTTCTTCGCTTTCGCGTAGCGCCTGTTCCACTATTTTGCGTTCTGTAATATCCCGCAAAATGGCTGTAAAGAATATCTTCCCGCCGCTTGATACTTTCGCGATGCTTGCCTCAGCGGGAAAAATTACGCCATTCTTGCGCCGCCCCGATACTTCCTTACGCTCGCCCATTAAACGCGCAGTCTCAGCATCTTTGGCGAAACTACGAACATAAGCGACATGGAAATCAAATACTTGCGGCGGCAAGAGAACATCGAGTCGTTGGCCGATAACTTCGGAAGCGATATATCCAAAAGTTTTTTCAGCGCCTTGATTGAAGAGAATGATATTCTGGTCTTCGTCCATAACAATAATGGCATCATGCACCAACTGGATGATGGATGAAGAAAAATTATCCGTCTCTACCGGGACGTTCGCGCTCTTGCTTTTTGTATGTTTTTCCATAGAGTTACTCCTCTATTTTTGAAGGTGGGCTAAAACCCCCCACCGTCCAACTGTTACATTTGATATTCTAACTATATGCTTATTTGCAATATTTGACAATATCTATCTCATTACTGTTTTTATAATAACCCCGGACGATCTTAAGGGTAATTCAGTTGCCGCAATATAGTTTCGCCTTTTTTGCGGTATTTGCGTTAAAAGAATGGCCGACTTTGCAAAAGCCATGTTTAAATCAAACAGTCATCTCGCTCAAACAATCAAACCCCCTTATAATTGACCTTGTAAATCGTGGTTTCGACCCTGCACTTGCGTGCTGGTGCAAGTGTACGGCCTCGAAGAGCGCTCGGCCTGCTCAACCACCAATCGTAAATCCAAAACCTGTACTGAGCCTGTCGAAGTATCGTAAATCGTAAATCGGAAATCAAATGTCCCAACTCATCGAATGCATCCCCAACTTCTCCGAAGCGCGCCGACCTGAAATCATTGATCAGATCGTCGCCGCCATCCAATCTGTTGGCGAAGTAAAACTGCTCGACCGCTCCTCCGACCTCGACCACAACCGCACTGTGCTCACTTTTGCAGGATCAATTGTCGGCGTGGAAGAAGCGGCTTTTCAAGCCATCAAAACCGCCGCCGAGTTAATCGACCTTGAGGTTCACACGGGCGCGCATCCCCGCATCGGCGCAACGGACGTGGTTCCCTTCGTTCCGCTTAGCGGCGCGACGATGGATGATTGCATTGCCATTGCCAAAAGGTTGGGTCAGCGCGTTGGAAGCGAACTCAGCATCCCCGTCTATTTATATGAAGCGGCGGCAACTCGTCCCGAACGATCCAATCTTGAAAACATCCGCAGAGGCCAATATGAAGGGCTGAAAGCGGAAGTCGAAACTAATACCGAACGCAAGCCTGATTTCGGTCCCGCAAAACTTCTCAAGGCGGGCGCAACTGTCATTGGTGCGCGCAATCCACTGGTTGCCTTCAACGTCTACCTCACCACCGACGATGTGGATATTGCCAAGAAGATCGCCAAGGCTGTGCGCCAATCATCGGGCGGGTTGCGTTATGTCAAAGGTCTCGGCCTGCTCGTGGATGGCCGTGCGCAGGTTTCGATGAACCTCACCAACTTCCGCGAAACGCCCATCGCCCGCGTTGTCGAGTTCATTCGGCGCGAAGCCCAGCGTTATGGCGTCGGCATTCATCACAGCGAACTCGTTGGATTAATTCCGCAGGAAGCCTTGGTGGATGCAGCAGTCTGGTACACCCAATTGGATCAATTCGACAAAGAGCAGATTCTTGAAAGCAGACTCTACCAATCTCCAGTCTCCAATCTTCAATCCTCGAATATTTCCGCCTCTTCCTCCGACCTTCAACCCGCTGCCTCTTTCATCGAACAGTTAGCTGCCCCCACGCCGACTCCAGGCGGCGGCTCTGCCGCCGCATACGCAGGCGCAATGGCCGCCGCGCTCGTCGCCATGGTCGCTGGCCTTACCATCGGCAAAAAGAAATACGCCGAAGTCGAAGCCGAAATGCAAGCCATCCGTGTTGTTGCTGAAAACCTGCGCATGGAACTCACCCACGCTGTAGACGATGACGCCGCCTCGTTTGAAGTACTCATGGCAACATTTAAATTACCCAAGGAAACCGAAGAGCAGAAATCCAAGCGCGGCGCAGCCATTATTCAAGCCACACTCAACGCCGCGCATATTCCGTTGCATGTTTCAGAGGCTGCTGTCAAGGTAATGGAACTTGCCCTGAAATGCGCCAGGCACGGCAACGTCAACGCCATCAGTGATGCCATGTCTGGCTTTGCCATGGCGCGCGCTGCCCTCACCGCCGCAGGCTACAATGTGAAGATCAATATCAACACGCTGGAGGATAAATCTGCTGGGGGGAAGATGTTGAAAGAACTCGCCAAGCTGGAAAAAGAAGCCGAGGGTCTCGAAGCCGAAATTCGTAAAGTGATGAAAGAGCGGGGTGGAATCTGATTCTGGAGTCAAACAGCTTGCTGTTTGACATTCTCTAAACCCGTTCAGCAAGCTGAACGACTCCAGAGTTTTTTAATCAAAATCATCAAACACATCCACCCTGTCAATTGGCTGGCTCATCACCGCATCCCGAAACTCATCATCCGCTTGATCCAAAAACCACCGATAACTGCAAAATGGATAATCTTCCGCACGCTTCGCGTCAACCAACCCGTGTTTGACTGGGTTGAGATGCACATAATGCAGTCTGGCATAATAGGATGTTTCCAGTGTGATGCAGGTGTCCCAATAGTTGTACCAAACCTTCCGCCCTAATGCCTTATCCAGCTTATTTAACTCCACTGCGGTCTTGGAATGGAACTGGCGAATTAGCTTTTCTAATGTCAGGGCGTTTTCAGGGGCGCGCCCAATAAAGTGGTAATGATTTTTCAAAACCGCCCATGCTTCCAAGTCCCAGCCCCAATGTGCAGCGCGTTCAAACAAAATCTTGCATACAAGGGATTTGTGCGCATTGCTCACCAATGAATGCTTGTTATGCAAAATCGACCCCGTCACCATGTAGATCGCATTCGAGACAAAATAATGCGGAGGGTTATGCGGGTATGTTTTGTAAATATCTTCCATAAGCACAGTATAACTTGGAAGTTAAATCTCTGGAATTTTGGATGTTTTATGTTCTCCAATCACCCGACCAGCAAGCTGGTCGACTCCAGAATTGGAATCCATTGCAGACTGTTACAATATCATCCAATAACCCTCATGAACACAACACTCTATTATCCATGAAACGAATCCCAACCATAATCTTCGGATTATTCCTTCTCTCCTCCTGTACGCCTGTTCCATCTACTGAAATTCCCGCAACCCAACTCCCAATCCTTGCTATACGTGAGACTGCTGTAGTAACAACCGTTCCTGTCCCAACCGCAACCTCCATTCCCTGCGACCCAACCACAACAGACTTCTGCCTCGTGGATTGGACTTTCACCTTCCAAAACCCGCTCGGCTCAAACTCCCCGCTGACAATTGCCCGCAGTTACCCGTACGGCTCCACCGAAAACGGCCAGCGCGACCCTCATCGTGGCGTGGATATTGAAAGCAGGGACGGCGCTCCAGTGTATGCTCCCGCCGCTGGTCTGGTGATATTTGCGGGACGAGATCACAAACGCATTTACACCCCCTGGGACGATTACTACGGAAACCTAATCGTTATTCAGCACGATGGCGGACTATATACCCTCTACGGCCACTTGTCGCAGATTAATGTGGCAGTGGGAGATCAGGTAAACGGCGGAGATGTGATTGCCGCTGTAGGGAATACGGGTGTCGCCATTGGCAGTCACCTGCATTTTGAAATCCGCACTGGCGGCGATGGCTCAGATTTCTTCTCCACCGAAAACCCCGAACTGTGGCTTCCATTGCAAAGTGGTATGGGGGCAATTTCCATTACGCTGGATGGAAACAACGAAGAAAAGATTCTGCGTAATTTGGTGATAATTCGTTATGCCCCTGGAACAACCACCTCAGAGAAAAAATATTACGTTTCCACCTACCCCAAAGAATTCGAGCACAGCCAGGAGGATTTTGCCATAAATAGCCTGCCGCCCGGCCGCTACCGAATTGCCTTCACCGATGCAACAGGATTGTACGAGCGCATTGTAAATGTAGAAGCGGGTAAATTGACACAAGTGGTCATCCAATTGAAATAACGCCCAATCAAAAAAGAGTTCCGAGATTTCAAAAAACCTCGGAACTCCACTAACGTACCAATCTCCAATCCTCAATCTCTTTCGTCACTCTTCCAGCGTACTCACATCACCTTCAGGCAATCCCTGCGCTCTGGCCTTCAACACGCGGCGCATGATCTTGCCTGAGCGGGTCTTGGGCAGCTTATCGAGGAATTTCACATCTTCGGGGCGGGCGATGGGTCCCATGTGTTTGGAGACGTGCTGACGCAACTCTTCCGCCAACTCAGGGGATGGGGAAAAGCCTGAACGCAGGATTACGAATGTGTATATGGCCTGGCCTTTGACTTCATGCGCCAAACCGATTGCCGCAGCTTCTGCAACCGCAGGGTGACTCACCAAAGCTGATTCAACTTCCGCGGTACCGAGGCGGTGACCAGAAACCTTGATCACATCATCCACGCGGCCAATGATCCAATAATAACCGTCCGAATCGCGCTTGGCAGAATCACCTGTGGTGTATTTCCCTGGGTGCTTGCTCCAGTATTGATTTACATAGCGTTCATCATCGCCGTAAATAGTGCGTAACATGGCAGGCCACGGATTTTTTAGGACAAGATAACCTTCTGTATCATCGGCTACGGGATTGCCCTGTTCATCCACGATCTCAGCTTCCTGCCCAAAAAATGGACGCGTGCCAGAGCCAGGCTTGAGCGGCACCACAGGCGTCGGCGTGATCATAAAGTTGCCTGTCTCGGTCTGCCACCAGGTATCCATGATCGGACACTTCTCCTTCCCGATCACACGGTAATACCAGCGCCATGCCTCAGGGTTGATCGGCTCACCGACTGTGCCGAGCAGGCGCAGGGAAGAAAGATCGTGCTTGTTGGGCCAGGCCTCTCCAAAGCGCATGAGTCCACGAATGGCAGTCGGCGCGGTGTAAAAAATCGTAATCCCGTATCGTTCCACAACCTGCCACCAGCGGTTCGGGTAGGGGAAGGTCGGTCCGCCCTCAAAGAGCATCGAAGTTGCGCCGGCGATCATCGGACCATAAACAATATATGAATGTCCGGTGATCCAACCGGGATCAGCCGTACACCACCAGCGGTCTTCGTCTTTCACGTCGAAGACATACTTGAGCGTGGAATACGTGCCGACCATGTAGCCGCCGTGCGTGTGCAGGATGGCCTTCGGCTTGCCGGTTGAACCTGACGTGTAAAGAATGAAGAGCGGGTCTTCCGCATCGAGGACTTCAGTGGCGCATTTGCCGTTGGCGACAGGGAGTGAGCACAGATCGTGATACCAGTGATCGCGTCCTGCTTCCATGTTGATGGGTTGGCCTGTTCGCTTGACGACGATCATATTCTCCACCGACGGACATTTTTTGACGGCTTCATCCGCAATGTTTTTGAGTTCAACAATTTTTCCATTCTGATACGAGCCGTCACAGGTGATGACCAGTTTCGACTGGCTGTCGTCAATGCGTCCCTGTAACGAGTCCACCGAGAAGCCGCCAAACACCACCGAATGAATCGCGCCGATCTTCGCGCAGGCCAGCATGGCAAAGACGATCTCAGGCACACGTCCCATGTAAATAGTGACGCGTTCGCCTTTTTGAATACCCATGGATTTGATGATATTTGCCATGCGTGAGACTTCGCGGTTCATGGCGTAATACGAGAAAGTGCGCTCCACCTTGCCGTCTTCCGATTCCCAGATCAACGCGAGTTGATTCTTGCGGTGTGTTTTCAAATGTCGGTCAATTGCATTATGAACGATATTTGTTTTGCCGCCAACGAACCACTTGAAGAACGGCTTGTTGGAATCATCCAAAACCTTGTCCCACTTTTTGTACCATTCCAATTCAGAGGCTTCATCGCCCCAAAAGCCTTGCAAGTCTTTGCCCGCCTTTTCGGCAAGCGCGTCCCAATCCTTCAAGCGCGCCTGCGCGATGACTTCCGCAGATGGATAATAAACTTCGCCTTCCATTTCCTTCGGCTTGCTGGTCTTTGCCATGAGTGCCTCCTGAATTTGGTTAGAATAGTAGCGGTTATTTTAATCGAATTTATTAGGGAATCCGAAGTCTCCTGACTTCGGCATGATTTTGCAGCCAGCGTCGGGACGATTTCGGATTCCTTGAATATTACTCAACCCAATCCAAAATCTTGTACCACATCCCCGCGAACGGCAGGAACCATGGGCGGCCATCGTATAAACCAAGCGGCGCATTCGGAAAATTAAATTGAGCAAATGGATGCTCCTTGATATTCCCCTTCACCATCGCTTCGGCAACGGTCTTTCCCAAATGCGTTCCCATCGCCACGCCATGCCCTGCGTACCCAAGCGAATAAAACATGCCGTCCACTTCACCAACGTGCGTCATCTGGTCGAACGCAAAATCCAGCGTGCCGCCCCAGGCGTATTCCACTTTTATATCGTCCAATTGCGGATACACACTCACCATCTCACGCCGCAAAATTTCAGCGCTTTGCGAAACCGTGTTTTCATTTTCAGGGAAGAAGGCCGCGCGCCCGCCAAAGATCATGCGGTTATCCCACAGCCGAAAATAATTCAAAAAATGTTTGGTATCGAAAATCATGCGGTTCTTTGGGCTGAGTTCATTTGCCAGCCCGTCCGATAATTTTTCCGTCGCAATAATGAACGACCCAATCGGGATGATCTTCCTCTGCAATTTCTTTGTGACATTTCCCGTATAACCAGATGTTGCCGCCAAAACGGATTTTGCTGATAACGAGCCTCTCTCCGTCTCGATGACAAAACGCTTCCCGCTTCGCGCCGCCCCTAGCCTGTTGACACGCGCTCGCGCGCACAGAATTGCCCCCGCCTTTTCAGCCGCCGCCGCGAGACCCGCCACATATTGGGCAGGGTTCAACCCGCCGCTCACTTCATCCACCAACGCCCCATGATAGATATCCGAACCGATCTCACTCTTCAATTCACCCGCTGACACAAGCCGCACTTTATGGTTGAATTCCTTCGCCATGAAATCCACTTCGTCTTTCAAGGCTTCGTAATGTTTTGGTTTACTCGCGGTGAATAAATGACCTGTCCGCGCAAACCCGCAGTTGATATTTTCTTCCTTGATGATCTGCTCGACGGTATCCACAGAATCAAGCGAATATTGAAATAATCTCTTTGCCAGTTCGCGCCCATATTTTTTGACGACCGTTGCCATTCCCGCTTTGAGTCCCGTCAACGCCATGCCGCCGTTGCGGGAGCTTGCCCCCCAGCCAATCGTCTCCGCTTCCAATACCACAACATTTATGTTGTGCTGTGCCAACGTCCGTGCCGCGCTCAAGCCTGTGTACCCGCCGCCAATGATCGCAACATCCACATCTGCGGGAATGGGTGTGAGATTTGAGTCATCAGGCATTTGAACGGTTGTGTGCCAGTAGATTTGTTGTTTCATGGGAGTCTCCATTCGTGCTGAGCGGAGGGACGTGTTCGCCGCCCCGTAGTCGAAGCACACTCGCTCCATTGCTCTTCGACTACGCTACTATCGTGGCTCCGCTCAGAGCGAAGCTATTACGCCAATATCTCTTCCCAGTCCAATTCCCCAAATGCTTTGTGCAGACGATGACCATCGTCTACGACGATGTATTGGAGGTTGGTAAATAACTTCTCTGCAATCTCGCGGACAGGTTCCAGCGGGACGACGTCGTCCCTCGTCCCGTGGATGATGATGGTTGGAACAGAAACAGGCTCCAGATTAAGATAAGAGCCGAAGGGGTCGCGCAATAATGCTGGGGCGAGCAGGATCAACTTCCGCACCTGAGTCGGGTGCTTGCAGGTGAAGACGGTTCCCATCAGCCCGCCGAAGGATGAGCCAATGATCGTCCAGTTTTTCTTGCGTCCCAAAATTGGTTTGAGTTGTTTCATGCGTTCTTCAAACTCGCCTGTGAAATCGGGCGTGACCATGCCTGGGAATTGTTCAGCGAATTGGCGCGCCTTGCCGCTTTGACTGGTGCTCTCGAGTCCGTGCAAATAGATGACCCTTGAATTATCCATTTTCTTTTGCCTCGCTGGTCTTTTTGCTTTGACTTCCACGACTGCGGTTTCCTCCACGAAATCCGTCGGCTCTTCTTCGATATATCTTTGCGCCGTCAGCGGCTGTGATCGAATCAACTCGCGCAGTTCTCTTTGCAAAGGCGGCGGGAAGGATGTTGAAATGCGCCGCAAGGTGATGACCGTCATTGGGTTTTGCGAATTGGCGAGAACGTGCTTCAACATGAAAGTGGTTTCGTTGGCAGAGGCGCGATACAAAGCGACGATCAAGTCTGTAAGATCATCCTGCAAAGTAGACGGCGCTTCTTCGATGATGGGTTCAACGAGATCGAGGATGGGGGGCAGGTTGGTGTAGGAAGTATCCGCGATCATGGGCAGCAAGGCTTGAATGCCGTTCGACCATGTGCGCGCGCGTTCGGGGTGCAAATATTCGCGGACGAGGGCAAGAAATTGATTTGGGTTTTCCTTGCGCATACGCGTGAGACTTGTGGAAAGCAGCGCAGAGCGCACATTCGAGTCGCGGATTTGTTGTGTCCATGCGCTGAGGCGGGGGAGCAGGCGCTCTTCCTGTGGGGGAATCCGTCCGAGTAGGAAGGCGGCGAGCAGGCGTGTTTCGAGCGCGCCTTCATCCCATAGAACATCCGCAAGTTCAAGCGCAAAATGCGGATTTGCCTCCGCGACAGCGCGCAATTCATTTTCGATATGCGTGATCACGGCAGGCGGTGTGCGATATGTTTTTAGGTTGGAACCAGGGGCAATGTTTTCTTTGGCGCGTAAGGTGTAGTTGACGTAAAAATCCAATATCTCGCGCAAATGCTTCATGAACTCATCGGGCAGAAAGAAAAAATCTGCCAGGCGGTTGGCTTGCTTGCGGAGTCGGGCGAGGT
>CAKKRM010000197.1 GCA_919902735.1 Anaerolineales bacterium
TGGAACCCGAGCAAGGCAACGAGATGCTCTTTGTCGTGCGCGAAGCCAATTTGGATCTAACGTTAGTGGCCGAGACCTTGTACAGCAGTCGCGCCGATTTGATCAGCCGCCAGCTCTTGGAACCGGTCAAGGCGCTCGGCTTTCGGATACGCGCCGTGGTCAGTGATGCTGACAAAAATATCCGGCGGGCAGTCGAGGTCAGTTTGCCCGGCTGTCCGCATCAAGCCTGCCAAGTCCACTGCCTGTGCGACGCCGGTGAACTCATCTTTGCCGCAGATCGAGCCATGAAAACCGATTTACGCCGCGATATTCGCGAAAAATTGCGTCCTCTCAGCCGAATGTTGAGCCAGTCGCCACAAGAGAATCCACAGGCCGCTGTGCTGACCGATTATTGCGAAGCCCTGCGGGATGCCTTGCGGGCTGACGGGGTGTCGCCGTTTGAACTCGCCGGCCTCAATCTCTACGACGAACTACAACGTCTGGAAGCGTCTTTACGCCGCTGCCAGAAAAAAGGGGGCATCCCCTCTTGTCGGCTCTGCTGAACATCCCGGTCATCCGCTGGCCGTATGCCGCGCCATACGTTCAACTGAAACGGCAAAGCGGATGGGTGATTGAGTTGGCTCGTCTATTTGAACCCTGCGATAAACATGGCCGGCCACGGACGGCGCGGCAGGTCAAACGGGAAGTCAGACAGTTCTTAGAACGTTTAGAACAAGAAGCCACCGAACGCCCGGACGAGGCGAAAGTCATTGCCAACATCCTGAAAGCCGTCCGCAACCGTTGGTGGGGCTTGTTCATTTGTTACCGTGTCTCGAATGTGCCGTCCTCCAACAACGATCTGGAAACGTTCTTCAAAGATATCAAGCATCATCAACGCCGCATCACTGGACGCAAGTCGGTTCACGAGTTTATCTTGCGTTACGGCCCATTTGCGGCCTTCATCGACTACGCCGAGTCGTTTGATGATTTGCTCGCTCGCTTACGCCAGGTGAAACCTGCTGATTTCAAGCAAGCGCGTCAGGCCTTGCGGAAAATCCAACTGCGTTTGAAAAAGTTGTATCGTTTTCGCCATCATCCAGATGAATACTATCGCGACCTGGAGACGCGGTGGGAGCAAGCGATTTTGCCAAGCCGGTAGCCCGATCAACTTGTATGCGAGTTTTGCACCTACTGA
>CAKKRM010000198.1 GCA_919902735.1 Anaerolineales bacterium
CTTCTTCCATTTTCCCCATCTTACTCCTATTTTCCGAAACTTTAGACCACACCCACTTTCCGCTACTAGTTGTCATTCCTGCCTCCGCTTTGTATAATAGGAGTTGAGCCCACGCTAGTATACGGTCTTTGAGACCTTGCAACTGTTCGGGCTCATTTGACGAATGGACATGGCGATCTTGCTGCACGACGGTCTGCTGCGACCTCCTGACGATCGATCTGCCATGTCCGCTTTTCATGATACTACCTGACGCTGGGGATTCTGCGCAAATCTCAAGCAGTTTTCCACGCCTTGTCATTTTTCTGGCTGGACGGCTTCGCCGTCCCCGCCCCAGCGCGGGTAACGCAAACCGTTGGGCAGTTCCTTGCTGAATAAGCGTCAGAAAAAGAGGAGAATCTATAATGAGCTACCGTATTCAAAGGCTTATCGTTATTATCTTTATGAGTATCCTTGTTACCTCCTGTAACACCTCCACTTCCTCCATCACCGCAACTCCACCGAGCAGTCCTTCACCCAGCGCCAGTCCTTCGCCAACCAATACACCCGGTCCCAATGAATATATCGTAATCGCACAATTGAATCTCTGGTATTTCGGCACCGGCTGCAATGGCGGCTTCGAGGATTTTGTTCATTGCAGCGGCCGACGCACGACGCCGTTCGAGCCTGCGCTCGGGCATACCTACACTAGTTCGGATTCGCGCGTTCTCCAGCAACAGATCGATTGGGCTGCCGATTATGGCGTGGATGCGTTCTCACTCGAATGGACAACGCCCCGGGGCATTGGCACATCAGGGTCACTCGAAGACAACATTGACGATGCGTTTTTGAAGGCGCCCAACCTTGACCGGATTCGTTGGTGCATTTTCTACGACACCATTCTGCGCATAACCCAGGATCCGGCAGTCAATGCCGACCTCAGCAATGGCGTCAACTTCGACGATCCCAAAGTTTATAACGCCTTTGTATCGGACTTTGATCATTTTTCGACGAAATACTTCGCGCAACCACAGTATCTAAAGATTGACGAGCGGCCGGTCATCTATATTTACGCTGCGTGGAATTTCCACGGCAACTTTGCTGGCGCAATCAAAGACGCGCGCGCAAAGGCGCTGGCTCAAGGTTACGATGTATTTATTGTCGGCGATGTGCTGGCTGCTGACAGATTTAACACCGGTCTCGTGTCACAGTTTGATGCCAACACCGCATTCACCTTTCTCATTCAGGGGCTTCCAATCGGTTTAGATATGGGTACGGCTGCCCCAGCGATTGATAAGTTCTTTCAAAGTTGGCGGAACAAGATACAAGAGTTGAAGGTAGCCGGACGAGACGATTTGGTGAACTTCCAACCTGGATGGGCGCCGCAATTCGACAATCGGCTGTTTGATGAAGCGAATCCGATCTACATCCCTGCACTGAGCAAGGATCAGGTTACAGCAATGGCTCAGGTCGCGCGCGACAACGCCGAACCCGTAGGTAGTTTGAATCAGAGACTGATCTGGGTCAACACATGGAACAATTGGGCTGAAGCCACCACCATTGAACCAACCGCCAATCAAGGAGCCAAATATCCGGCAGGCAACTACCAATTCGACATGTTGGAAATTATTCGAGATATCTTCGGCCAGCAATCCTTTGGCAACGGCCCCCCGTTTCCAGCAACGGAAATACCAAATGCACTAGGCGTGCCTGCACCAGAATTAACACAGATCCAAAATATATCGAGTGTAGATCTGCCTGCGGGGAACTGGACAGGAACAATAACATCGAAAGATGGCAGTTTTTCGACATTGTTAAATCTCTCATTTCAGCCGAGTTGTTCGATAAATGAAGTTTGCGGCACATACGACGCACCTCAAATTCAATGTTCGGGAACCCTTACCTTAGTTAGTACAGAAGAAAATTCTTTTGTCTTCATTGAAAAAACAACCAGCAGTTCAAATTTGTGTCTTAACACTTGCTATGAGCATATACAAAAACTCCCAGATGGCACAATTACGTATGGTTGTAGTCGAACTGGAAATTCAAATGATATTGACCTAACTGGGACTCTCAATCAACCGTGAAGTCGCCTAAGTCAAAAACGCCCAACAAAACGTGCATCTGACGCTGGGGATTCTGCGGCAATCTCAGGCAGTTTCCTACGCCTTATCATTTTTCTGGCTGGACGGCTTCGCCGTCTCCGCCCCAGCGCCAGTAATGCGTTGGGCAGTGTGTGCCAGGTGACCAATAATGCTTATTTCTCCTCTTTCTTCGCAGCAACCCGTTCCTTCTTCCGCTCCAGCATCGCGCGGACTCGGGCGTGCCGTTCGCGGGTTAACGGGTAGAACCATGCCATTGCAATCGCGCCAAACAATAACAGCGCACCCAATGGGCCGATCAAAAAGCGAATGGCTTGCAATGTGGGTACAGATTGAGAAAACTGCGTCGCGCCAACGGGGGGAGATTGATAGCCAAACCAGCCAAGGGTTTGCAGGGCAATGAAGATCGCCAGCGCGCCCGTCAATTTCCGCACGAAATTTTTGACGCCGTAGTAAATCCCTTCACGGCGGCGGCCTGTGCGTAACTCGTCCCATTCGATCACATCGGGGAAAATGGCGTCTGGCAGAACATGCGCCGTTGAAACGCTGATGCCTGCCAGCACAGCCAGCACAAGGATATACGTGACCTGGCCGGGTTGAATGGAATAGATCAGCAATTGCACAACCGCCCAAAACGTCATTCCGATGATGTAGGCGCGTTGTTTGCCAACCTTGCGCGCCAGCCAGACCCAAAACGGCAGGACGATCACCGAAGTCACCAGCAGGCAGGCAAAGACAGCCGAGTCAAGCGGAAGGCCGAGCGCCTTTTGAAGCAGGTTTCCATCCGCAACCCAGTAGGCCAGGAAAAACGGCAAGGCCAAAGCAACCAGATCAAATGTGATCCAGTTCAACATGTAGAGCGCAGTTGCAAATCGAAATGGGATATTTTTCCAGGCGGTGCGTAACGTCTGTAAAAATGGAATTTCAGGTTCAGCCGCATCGGCGGCATTGCCGCGTTCACGCACCACTGCAAAGATCACAAAGAACGGAATGACAGCCAGCCCGCCAAAGAGAGCCGAGACAATGAAATATCCCTGTTGTTGAGTGGCGCCCCCTGCCAGAGTGGCATCCACTATCGCCGGCGCAGCAACTGCGGTGGCGAGTGAAGCGAGTAAATTAAAGAACATGCGGTATCCGCTCAGACTTGTCCGCTCATCGTAATCGGAAGTCATTTCGGGAGTGAGCGAATAAAACGGGATGGAAACCAATGTCTGTAATGTGTCGCTCAGCATATAGGTCAGGCAGACCGTGGCCGCGAGCCAATACTGATTCTGGAACGGCGGCGCCCACCAAAGCGCGACGAAGCTCAAGCCGAATGGAATTGAAAACAGTAAAAGAAATGGACGACGACGCCCCCAACGCGAACGCACCCGATCACTGATCGTGCCGACAATCGGGTCGTTGATCGCATCCCAGACAATGCCGATCAATGCGGCGAAAGAAGCGAGGCGCGGTTCCAACCCGACCACATCCGTGAGAAAGATGGCGTAAAAAACCTGGCGCAGCGTGCCGAAACTGGCCAGGCTCCAATCCCCTGTGCCGTATGCCAGCTTTGTCCAAAACGAAAGATATCCCTGCCTGGTGGTTGTGATCATGAATTCTCCTTTGGCGATGTAACGGAATGCGAACTTAAGTCCGCGCTCCGTTACATCATTTTTTATAGCGAGTCATTCCATCCAATAAGTCCAACACCATTTCCTTCAAATCGCCACGGTTGGGAAGCGAACCGATCAGCCCATACATCGGCGCCATTTTGCTGGGAAGTCCGCCTCCTCCGCCCATCAGGCTGGATACTTTTTCCATCAAGCTTGTGACCCACGCTTCGGGCAGAATCCGCACCAGGAAATTAGCGATTCTGACCAGCCATGTATTTACTGTCTTTTCAAAACTTGGTTTGCGGACAGTATTTGCCGCATCAGCCAAATCGCTTAAAAATTCATTCACAACTTCGATGTGACCAAACTGCACAGTCATGTGCAAAGTGGGCGGGAATTGCTGGCGGTCAAGATGCCAGTTGCGCTTGGTTAATTCATCGGCTAGTGAATACACATCCAACCCTGACGCGAAGCGTGTCGATGGGCTGGAACCGATTGCAAACACACTCATCTCAGGGTCGCTGACAACTTTTATTCCAGGTATGGCATTCACGCCATCTTGCAAACGGCGCGTGGCTTTCATGACCAGATCGGTCATTTCGAGATAACCAGATTCGCCGAGATAATTTAATACTGCCCAGGCTGCCGCAATCGGCGCGCCGGGGCGCGTGCCGCCCATCGAAGGCGACGGATAAATCCCGCCGGGCCAATTGATCGAGACAAACATTTGATGCCGGCGCAGTTCTGCCGATTTATATAAAACGACAGATGCGCCTTTGGCGGCATAGGCATACTTGTGCAAGTCTGCTGAGATCGAGGTCACACCGGGAACGGAAAGGTCGAAGTCTGGCACGGGGCAGCCGAGCTTACGGACAAAGGGCAGCATGAACCCGCCCACACACGCATCCGTGTGAAAGAGGAATCCGTGCTCCTGAGCAATCGCCGCCAGCTCGCGGATCGGGTCCACCACCCCATGCGGATAGGCCGGGGCAGAGCCGATCATCAGGATGGTATTGGCAGTTACAGCTTTTCGCGCAGATTCTACGTCGGCGCGGTAATCAGCCCTCAGCGCGGTGCGAACCGCTTTTACATCAAAATATTCCGCTGCTTTTTCAAAGGCGGGATGGCCGCTAATGGGCAGAATCATCTCTGGATGTTTGATCTCAGGGTGATTTTTGCGCGCCCAATCCCGCGCGGTCTTGACCGTCATTAGAAGGGATTCTGTTCCCCCGGAAGTGACCGTCCCTGCGGCATTGTCATCGCCGCCCAAAAGTGAAGCGGCCATTGCAACGATCTCTGTTTCAAATTTTCGCAATGACGGAAAGGCCGTGGGGTTCAAGCCATTCTCGGAGAAAAATAAAAGAGACGCTTCCTTCAGCAGGTCATCTACATCCTTGCCAGCGTGATAAACCAAACTGAACGCGCGTCCCTTTTGCCATTGCACATCATGGTCGCGCGCGGCGCGCATGGCGGCAAGGACTTCATCTTTTGATTTTCCAGTGGAGGGGAAAGGGAGTGTCATACGAATAGTTTAGCATGTTTCGTTATTCAAAAGAGCCGTAATTTATAGTAAAATTACGCCCGTTGGGGCGATGGCGGAATCGGCAGACGCAACAGACTTAAAATCTGTCGTTGGTAACAACGTGAGGGTTCGACCCCCTCTCGCCCCACAAGTCCAATGTCATTGCGAGGGCGCTTTTTCCCGAAGCAATCCCTCCTTACGCGGAGGTTGCTTCGCCAAGTTCAGGCTCGCAATGACATCCATATTAAAGGCAGTCATGTACTTTACCCGTCAGCAGTTGGAAGAGACCGAAGACAAAAGCCTTGCCCCCTACGGAATGCGCAGCAGGAATACAAAAGGCCGCGCCTATCTCGATGGCGAGCCTGAATACCGCACCTCCTTTCAGCGTGACCGTGACCGCATCCTGCACACCACCGCCTTTCGCAGATTGGAATACAAGACTCAAGTCTTCATCAATTTCGAAGGCGATCACTTCCGCACCCGCCTCACCCACACGCTGGAAGTTGCTCAGATCGGCCGAACATTGGCCCGCGCCCTGGGCGGGAACGAAGACCTTGTCGAAGCGGTTTGCCTTGCTCACGATCTGGGACATTCCCCCTTCGGTCATTCGGGCGAAATTGGCCTCGCCAGACTCATGAAAGATTATGGCGGCTTCGACCACAACAAACAATCCCTGCGCATCGTCACTGAACTGGAACAACGCTACCCTGAATTCCCGGGCTTGAATCTAAGCTGGGAAGTACGCGAAGGCATGGTCAAGCACGAATCAGAATATGATATATCCGATGCCCGCGATTTCAGCCCCGATTTACGCGGCAACCTTGAAACACAAATTGCCAACGTGGCAGATGAACTGGCCTACACCACCCATGATCTCGATGATGGCCTGCGCTCTGGCATGATCCGCCCGCAAGTTCTTGAAGGGGTTGCGCTGTGGGAAATCCTGCGGGAGACCTACAACTGGCATGGCGCGATTCTGGATGACATGGAAAGGCATCGGATGATACGTCAGCTTGTCGGCATCATGGTCACAGACATGGTCAAGGCTACCGATGAACGCCTCAAGAAAAGCAAGGTAAAGACTGCGGCAGATATTCAAAAGTTAAAACATAATGTCATCGGGTACAGCGAGGAAATGCAGCGCCGCAACCGTGAACTAAAAGATCTGCTTTACAAAAAACTTTACCGTCATTACCGTGTGGTGCGGATGCAGGTCAAAGCCGAGCGCATCATTTCGGACCTGTTCCATGCCTACCGCGCCGAGCCAGCCATGCTGCCCGACCACATTCAATTCTTCATCGAAAAGCGCGGACTGGAACGAACCATTTGCGATTACATCGCAGGTATGACAGACCGCTTTGCGATCGAAGAACACCAAAAGCTTTTCAATCCCTTCGAAAGACCCTAATTGGTTTTTACATGAAAGGGGGCGCAAAACTTACACTGCCCCTTTTTTATAAAATCAGGACTTACGCAAGACCACAAACAAGAAAGGAGCAAGCCATGTCCCAACCTAACTATCTGACCCCCGAAGGTGAAGTCAAACTCCAGGCCGAGCTGGAAGAACTAAAAGGTCCACGCCGCGATGAATTGGCAGCTCGATTGCGCTCGGCGATTCAAATGGGCGATCTTTCCGAAAATGCAGATTATCATAAAGCCAAGGAAGATCAGGGCTTCCTCGAAGGCCGCATCCAGGAGATCGAAGCGATCCTGCGCAATTCGGTCATCATCGAAAAAACGCAAAGCAAGGGAATTGTTGCAATAGGTTCTCACATTACCATTCAGGAAGATGGATTTGACGCTGAAACGTACCATCTTGTCGGCCCCACCGAAGCAGACCCGCGCAAAGGCAAAATCTCCCACGAATCCCCCATTGGCAAGGCGCTGATGGATAAAAAGGTCGGAGACACTGCCGAAGCAGACGCTCCTGGCGGTAAGATCAAATTCAAGATTGTAGCAATTGAATAAACACGTACTGCAACATGAATGTTGCGGCACAAACACTTCCACCAACATAAATAAAAAATCCCGTCCGATATTTGGACGGGATTTTTGCTACTATCCTTGTCTCGGCCAGATGGCTAATTCCAGGGTGATTCGTTCGAAATAGCTATCGGCTGGCATAGGGCCTTTTCCATATTCAAGGTCAATCACGGTGGCAAGCAATTGCAGGGTGGCTGTTTCGAGCAACACCTGCGCCTGGGGTTCTACAACCACAAGCTCCCCCTTGCGTTCGAGGCGGGAGCGAATCTCCGGGTCATTGAAGGCATGTTGCGACATCAAAACTTTGGTGGCAGTTTTTATATCGTTCTTATCGAAAAGCCATATCTCCAAGGCAGTGACCTTCTTCGGGTCACCCACGCCAATGGCTTCTGAAACGCCCACGCCATATTCGCCCATGAATTCGCCAGCCTGCGTGTCGATGCTGAACGATTCATCGTACAGGTCATCGCCCAATACATAGGTGGTCATTGTTTGGGTGATTGGCGGGGCAAGGCCAAGGTCTTCGAAATTTGTTTTTTCCGTATTGCGGCTGATCTCCGAAGCGTGCATTACAGCAGTTACTTCACCACTGCCGCGTTTGCCCAACAGACGATAGGCGTAAAAACCGCCCGCGCCAAGCACACCCAATAAAACAATTCCCAAAACGCCAATAATGATCGGGCTTGAAAGCCCCAACCCGCCAGTTGTTGTTTCGGGCTGTTGACCACCACCCGCGGAAAGTACTTTCGTAATCACGTCCCCGTACGCCTTGACTACATTCGGGTCGGCGCTGCCAGGATTGGCCTGGATATTGGCATAGGCCTGCTGGGCGCCCTCGCCAAGATTCTGCCAACGTTGGACGGCCAGGTTCGGGTCCGAGTTGAGGCGAAAGGAATCAATTGCCATTCGCAGGTAGTCCTCCTGCAAATCCACACGCAGGTAGGATGGGGTTGCATCCACGAATTCCACAGGTGCGATGACATACCCAAACAATAATCCCAGCGCCAGCCCCGCAATAAACAGGACAATCGGCAGGATGGGTAGTTTTTTCAACAAGGCAACGATAAAATCCATACAAGGCTCCTTTGCATGACAACTTTCATTCGATTATACAACGTATTTTTCATCCCCTGCATGGCAGAAATGTTACCGAGTTTCCATCAGGTAAAGCGTTCGCTCCGAGTCGTGGATGGGTTCGGCTTGATGGATTTTAAATCGTTCTGAAAAGGCGGCTTCAAAGCCCTCCCGCGTGTAATTCGGGAAAATATCCTTGCGGGAGGAGAGCAAACGCTTCACCTGTGAATCAGACTTCGGCACGAATTCGATCACCAGCCATTTTGTGCGCGCCGCGAAAAATTGGGCAAGCTGTGGGAGCGGCACGTTATTTGAAATGGCAAGGTGATGAATAACCGCCAATGCAAGAGTCATATCCGCGGGGCCGCGCTGGCCGAAGGAATCGCGCTCGGCATGATCCCAGCCAATGGCGGGGCTGGGATTGGTGAGGTCCAAAACAAGCGGCAAAAGATTTTGCTCCTTGTTCTTTTTCACAACCTGATAATTTTGTTCCACTGCCGCTGGGTCAATATCAAATGAAACCGTGAACGCGCCAGAAGCTGCGGCTTCGCGGCTGAACACACCCGTGTTGCCGCCCAAGTCCCAAACTAAAGTTGGCTTCTTTTCCTCCGCCCAAGCTCGCACCAATTGTTTTTTATGTTCAAAGGCCGAGTCGGAATAATTCGTGGCTTCGTAGTACGCGCCCCATTCGGTGCCGGCAGGCTGCCAGGTTAATTTCTTTATCGTAGATTCAAGGCTTTCGATCAGGCCGATCATGGCTTGCTGGCTCATCATGCCTTTGCGTGGTTCAACGGTTTTATCGGCATAGCGTTTCTGCGAACCCGCGTGGACGTGAATATGAGTCAACAAGCCAAAGTTGAACTTGGTTTTAAAAGGAAGAAGTTCACTTGCGAGGTCGAGCGGCACACCGTCAATATGCACGCGCAGGAGTTGGCTCAACCGCACATCGCGGCAGCTCATCAGCGCCAGCGGCGCGAGGAAGTGCTGGCAGAATTGCTTGTACGCCATCCACGGTTCGCCTTCCTTGTAAATCTCAAACGACAGCGTATCGATCAACATCGCCCTGCCGCGCACGAACTGAATGTTGTACGCGCTGGCGTCCTTCAACAACATGCCCAGTTTCAACGCGCGTTTGTGAATGGATAATGTCGCCAGCGCGGCATCCTTCAACTGGCTGAACGACCATTCGTACGGATAGGAGATGAACGGCACGCGCTCCGGCTGGATGACTTTAAAAGCCGCTTCGCTCTCCGCCGATACCTGCTCGGTCTCAACATGCGGAATCAACGCCCCCGCTTTGACCAGCTTCTCGTACAAGCCAGAGTCCATCAACCGCGCGTAGTCTTCCGCATAGGCGCGGTTGATCTGTCGGTATAAGATTCCATTGTCAGTAAACAGGAACCCGCTTGGGTCGCGGAAAGAGGCGGAGAGTTGTCTGCTTGCAGAATTAGTTGGAGTCGCCATCGGTGTCGTCGTCATCCGCTTTGGGCTTGATCCCAAATAATTTCTTGATACTTCCCCAGGAGGCGCGAACGGCAACGCCGATGCCCAGCAAGGCAGCAATGAGGATTTGGATGATCAGACTCCCTGAACCAGGGTCGAGATATGGAAGGGGTGAAAGGTGCATTTTATTTTCCTTTTGAATTTACGCCATCTCAGGCATGATCTCTTCCAGCAGGAAGGATTCGGAGCAAGTGAGGCATTGCGCCTCGCGTTTGTTTGCAATGACGAGCAGTCCGTTGCATTTTGGGCAGGGCTTGGCAATCGGGCGTTTCCATGAGGTAAATTCGCAATTCGGGTAATTGATGCAGCCGAAGAAGGTGCGTCCCTTGCGGGTCTTGCGTTCCACGAGTTCGCCGTGGTCTGTTGGGCAGAGCACGCCGATCTTTTCGAGCCAGGGTTCAGTGTAACGACATTCGGGGAAGCCGCTGCATGAAATGAATTTTCCGAAACGCCCGTAACGAATGACAAGCTCCTTGCCGCACTCGGGACAGTTGCGCCCGATGGGTTCAGGCCCGCTTTTGGTGACAGGCATTTCGGCCTGCGCTTTCTTTACATCCTCTGCGAACGGTGTATAAAATTCCCGTATCGCATCAGTCCATGTCATATCACCGTCTGCGATCTTATCGAGGTCTTCTTCCATATGAGCGGTGAAATTCAAGTCCACAACTTCGGGGAAGTATTGGGTCATCAAGTCGGTGACCTGAATACCCGTGTCGGTTGGGATGAGGCGTTTATCCACGCGTTCCACATATCCACGCTGTTGAATGGTGGAGATCGTCGGCGCATACGTGGAGGGACGTCCAATGCCGTTTTCTTCCAAGGCCTGCACGAGCGAGGCTTCCGAGAAACGCGGCGGCGGCTGCGTGAAATGCTGTTCAGGGATCAAGCGAATTAATTCCTGTTTCTGCCCTTCGGCAATGCCCACAGGAATCTTTACGTTTTCTTCATCTTCGTCCGCTTTTACATCTTCATTTTTGGCTTCTTCATACAAAACCATAAATCCAGGGAATTTGACTGCGGAGCCAGAGGCACGCAGGAGATATTCATGTTCAGTTGTCTTGCCTGTCACTTCCACCTGCAAGGTGTCATACACAGCCGATTCCATTTGCGAAGCCACAAAACGCTGCCAGATCAAACGATATAGCTTGAACATGGCGGGGTCAAGAAATTCTTTCATCTTCTCAGGGTCACGCATGACCGAAGTCGGACGGACCGCTTCATGCGCTTCCTGCGCGCCCGCAGACTTGGTTTTGTAAACTGGCGCTTCAGCGGGAAGATACTCCGCGCCATATTTTCCAGTGACATATTCACGGGCTTCATTTTGAGCCAGCGTGGAAACGTTCATCGAGTCGGTACGCATGTAAGTGATGAGACCCGTCGTGCCGCCCTCGCCCACATCCTGACCTTCATACAATCCCTGCGCCAGGCCCATCGTGCGTTTGGCGGTGAAACCCAGTTTGCGCGAGGCTTCCTGCTGTAATGTGGATGTAGTGAACGGCCCCGCAGGTTTGCGCCTGCGCTCGCCGCGCTTGACCTTCGTCACTGCATACGCGGCGGTTTCCATATCAATAAGGATGGGCTTAACTACGCCTTCATTTGTAAGCTCCGGGTCTTTATCATCAATGCGCGCCAACTTTGCAAGAAAAGATGACTTAAGACTCCCGTGCTTGAGCTCGGCGTGGATGGACCAATATTCGACGGGTTTGAAATCGTCGATCTCACGCTCACGGTCAACGATCAGCCTGAGAGCCACCGATTGCACCCGCCCCGCTGACAGGCGTCCGCGTACCTTCTCCCACAGAATGGGGCTGATGCTATAGCCGACGATGCGATCCAATATGCGGCGCGCCTGCTGGGCATTGACCAGGTCCATATTAATATCGCGCGGATGGGAGAAGGCATCCGCAACGGCAGGGGCTGTAATTTCGTGGAAGACCACGCGTTTGGTACGCGCAGGGTCGATCTCCGCCGCTTCCATCAAATGCCATGAAATAGCCTCGCCTTCGCGGTCGGGATCGGTTGCGAGGAATATCTCTTCCGCTTTTTTCGCCAGTTGCTTGAGTTCTTTTACAACCACTTTCTTTTCATTCGGCACACGGTACTTCGGCTCGAAATTATTATCCACATCCACAGAGAGTTGGGATTTCAACAGATCGCGCACATGCCCCACCGAAGCGCGGACCGTGTAGCCCTTCCCCAAAAAGCGCCCGACTGTTTTTGCCTTGGCAGGCGATTCCACAATCACCAGTTTGCCGTCACGCACCTCCACTTTCTCAGGCTTGGGCGGCGGAATCAAGCCAGCATGGGCTTCGCTTTTGCCCATGCGAAAAAGTTTCGTGCCGCAAACGGGGCAAGCGCCTGTGGTAACTGCAGAACTCTTTGCATTAAAAGCCGCAACAGGGTTTTGAATTTCCCGTTTTGTCTTGCACTTCATACAATATGCTTCCATTAAACCTCCAGCGCAGAATGCGCAAACTTTGTGAGAGTAACACAAATCTATCCCGTAAGGTTACGGGATAGGGCATCATTCTACGCAATTTTTCGTTTTTTTACAAATACCAATTTTACAGGTACTTTTCCTGCCTGTGTTTTTTCAGGTGTTCAACCACTTCCTTCACCTTTTGAGACTGGTCCGTCTTACACACCAGCAGGGCATCGCCCGTATCCACGATCACCATATCATCCACACCAATGGTGACGATGAGGCGGTCTATCGAACCGCCATAGACCATGGTATTGTGCGTTTCATGAGCGAGATGCAGGCTCGAATTGGTGGCAATGTTCCCGTTCATATCGGGCAGTAAAACTTCAAACAAGGATGACCACATCCCCACATCGCTCCAGCCCAGGCCGCCCGCAGGCAACACAGCCACGCGCTCGGCTTTTTCCATCACGCCATAATCCACGGTCTCGTTTTCCAGACGGTGCCAGCGCTCGTTCAAAACATCCTTTTGCTTGGGCGTTCCCCAAGCGTTGCCAATCGTCTGCAACTCCATGCCCAATTGCGGCATGTGTCTATTGATCTCATTCATGATCGCATCGGCGCGCCAGATGAACATACCGCTGTTCCATGAATGGTCGCCAGAGTGCAGCAACTGCTGGGCGGCCTGCTCGTCGGGTTTTTCCTTGAAGCTTTTTACCACATACGCGGGATATTTATACTCACCCTCCAGCGCCTTGCCCTGCTGAATGTATCCATACGCAGTGGAAGGCGCATTCGGGGTGATACCGAGGGTGACGAGGTAGCCGTTATCTGCAACTTCAAAGGCAGCCTTGAGCAGATAGTGGAAGAGATCCACATTGCGGATAAAATGATCGGATGGCAAAATCGCCATCGAAGCTTCGGCATCGCGCTTTTGCAAAACCATCGCCGCCATCCCCACCACAGACGCCGTACCACGCGGGGCAGGTTCGATCAAATAATTATCTTCAGGGATTTCAGGCGCTTGAACCCTCATCTCGCGCGCCTGCTCTTCGACCGTCACCACCATAATTCGTTCGGGTGGAAACAAATTTTCCAGCCGTTTTACCGTGCTTTGGAATAACGTCTCCTGCCCGAGCAGGGGCAGTAATTGTTTTGGACGTTCTTTCCTCGAAACAGGCCAGAGACGAGTCCCGCCGCCGCCCGCCATAATAACTGCATACGTGTGCGAAAAATCCATAGCCATTAAATCTCCTAAATGTTGTAATCTGACTGCGCCTCGCGCATGGCAACATAATTCATACCGCCAACCTGCCGCACCATTCCTTTTAATTCCATCATAGCAAGGGTAGCAGATATTTTCTCAATTGGCAAACCCGCCTGATTGCGAATTTCGTCCACATGCAAAGGCTCGCTTCCAAGAACATTCAATACACGCGCTTCGGTTTCATCGGCGGGCAATATTTTTCGAGCTGATTTTTGCGCGCCCACGCGAGTCAAATCCAAGGCTTGCATGAGGTCATCCGGAGTCAACAACGGCTGCGCGCCTTTTTGAATCAGACGGTTCGTGCCTTTGGATTGAGGCGCAAGAATGCTGCCAGGCACGGCAAATATTTCACGTCCCTGCTCGGCGGCGAATTCGGCAGTGATCAACGCACCGCTTGTTTCGGCGGCTTCAACGACAACCACCGCCAAAGATAGCCCTGAAATGATTCTGTTGCGCGGAGGAAAATTTGACGCATCTGGCGGAGTGCCGACAGCGTAATCACTGATGATCGCGCCGCGCTCCATCATTTGTTCGGCGAGGCCGCGGTGCTCAGGCGGGTAGATTTTATCCACCCCAGAGCCGAGAATGCCTATCGTCCGCCCACCAGCTTTCAGGGCGGTTTGATGCGCGATCGCATCCACACCGCGCGCGAGGCCGCTGATCACCGTCATCCCATTTGCCGCAAGAAACGATGCGATCTCTTCCGTCACCTGCCTGCCGTACGGCGTGACCTTGCGCGTGCCGACGACGGCGACGGCAAAAAGATCATCGGGCAAATATTCGCCGCGGATGTACATGACGGGCGGCGGCTGGTCGATTTCTTTGAGGCGGGCAGGGTAGGCTTCATCGCTCCATGTGAGGATTTTAATTCCCTGCGACTCGATCTTCTCCCAAACTTTATCGAGGCTGACAGTTTCTCTTGCCGTGAGGACTCTTTCGATCACCTTCGCGCCGAGGCCTGCTTCTGCCAAACTGACAGGGTCTGCGTTCCAGGCATTTTCCATATCGCCGAAATACGCAACCAGCCCCTGCATCCGGACTGCGCCAATGCCTTTGATAAGATTGAAGCCGATCCAATATTTTTTATCGTCCATGTTGAAAAATGTTGCGGGTTGGAGGGTTGAAGGGTGAAGGTTTGACCTTCAACCTATAACCTTCAACCTGTAACCTATCGTCTACAACCCTTCGAGGAGATGAACTTTTATGATGCGGGCTTCCATATCCACGTTCAGAATGACCGATGGAATGGCGGGAAGAAGGATTTCTTTTCCCGCTTCATCCCGAACGATGTAGACGTCATTTGCGCCTGTTTCTAAAATTTCAGCCAGCTTGCCAAGCGCATTGCCGTTGTCGTCCACCACATCGAGGCCGATCATTTCGTATTTGTAATGCTGGCCTTCGGGAAGCGGCGGGACTTCCTTGGCTTTGACATAGACCCACTGGTTGCGGAAACGCCCGGCGGTTTCGGGGGTGTCATATCCGCGCAAGGAAACGAGCAGGCCATTTCCATGCACACGGACACTTCCAAAGGTCGCGGCTTCATGATCGTCGCCGATATATACCTTGCGCCCCGCTTTGATGCGGTCTGGGAAATCGGTGTGCAGATCCATGATGATCTCGCCGCTGACGCCATGCGGACGGCGCAAGAATCCGATTGCCAAATAAATAGACTCGCCTTTTGGCGAGCCTGGCTGTTTTTCTGTTGCCATTTAGGGTTCCGTTACATCCAGCGTGGCTTGCTTGCCTTGTCTCTCGGCGGCCACCCGCAGCAATGTGCGAATGGAGTTCGCAACCTTGCCGCCTTTGCCGATCACGCGTCCCATATCATCCTTGGCGACGCTCAACTCGATGCGGACGCGACTGCCGTTGCTTTCGCTGACCTGTACTTCGTCAGGATGCTCAACCAGTGACTTGGCGATGTATTCAATGAGGTCTTTCATATGATTTCTTCTACGTCATTGCGAGGAGCGCACTTTGCGACGAAGCAATCGCCAGCTTTATGGAGATTGCTTCGGGCGGAACGCTTCGCGCACCGCCCTCGCAATGACGTGAATCTTTAATCCTTGCGGGTCTTGAGAGGGGCGGCGCGCTTGACTTCAGCGGCGGCGGCTTCAGCAACGAGGACTTCGAGAGCCTCGCCCTTCTTAAAGCGCTCAAAACGTTCCTGAGTGCCGGCAGTCTTGAAAATCTGCTCTACAGACTCGGTGGGCAGAGCGCCGTTCTTCATCCAATGGAAGATGCGGTCTTCCTTTAAGTGAATTGTCGAGGGATTGGTGCGGGGGTTGTAGACACCCAAAATTTCCAAAAAGCGGCCATCGCGCGGAGACTCTTTGTCAGCAGCCACCAGGCGGTACGTGGGTTGGCCTTTGAGACCAATACGACGTAAACGAATTCTTACCATT